>NZ_JAPWAG010000004.1:0-141944 GCF_041432775.1 Pauljensenia sp. 20925_1_34
CGGGGGCGGGGTCCTCAGCAGCGGGCTGCTCAACCGCAGCAGCAGCATCACCCGGCGTACCCTCCTCGAGGGCGACGGGGGCCGCATAGGCGGGGACGACGGTTCCAGCGACGACGGCAGCAGCACCGAGGGCGGCGATCATGGAGCGGCGGACATTGATAGGACGCATCTGCGTGTTCCTCTCGACGTGTGTGGGCGGCTCACGCGCAAGAATGGCCAGGACGGCGAACCGCATCTACACAGTTCCGCGTGAAGTCATTACCGAGTATATATCCAGGTTTGTCAGTAATCAACAGATGGCGACTCAATGTGATGCGCGCAACGCCATTTTCGTGATACAAATCCCTCAGAAAGCTTCTACAACATACATCTAGCAAACCGCTTTAACTAGCTTTTTCACTAATAGCCCATTATCGACAAACCGCATGCTTCAATGACTGACCAGCACTGAGGTACCCACGGACAACTCAACACCGCCTGACACACGCCCTCACGAGACCGCTCCACCCAGGAACACCTACCCACAGAGGAAACCGGCTCTTCGCATTTTGGGGTGTGGGGGTGGTGTTCGAAGCGTCCCGGGGATCGTGGGCAGTGTCGTGGGACGACGATCGAACACAGGAGTTCGCCTTGGGCGCCTCATCAACCAAAACTCGCACGTAATTTGGGTACTCTAACTTTTCATAGGTATCGAGAAAACCGCAGAATTCCAACGATGTGATTTCAACGTTTGAAATACATGTCGGGGAATTACGTGCGACATTTCTGAGGAACCACAACATGAGGCACCACGAAGTGCCCCAAGCGGAAGACAGCCCAAGCAGAAGACAACTCAAGCCCAGAAGACCCCCGCAACCCCGACAGTCGCCACAACCGCCACAAGCACGGGGGCGCTGCACCCGATATGGGGCGCTGCACCCGATATGGGGCGGTGCACCCGTTACGTGGCGGTGCACCCGAACAGAAGAGGTGCATTGCCTACGGATCGGGTGCAGTGCCTCAACAAACAAGAACAAACGCGGAACTGGCACAACGAACCACTCACCGCCGCACCCCTCCATGCGCAGCTGGGCCCTACCGGCGGCAGGACGGGCACGCCACCCACGCCACCACCTGCACCCCGGCCCACTCCGACACCTCCCACACCCTTACATGCGAAGAGCCAGGAAACCCCGACCTCGTCACAACGAGGCCGGGGTCCACTGTGCACTCACGGCGTCAGCGAGGACGAACCTCGCAAGCGACGCCATCGCCATCACGGTCAAGGTCCGCACTGTAGCCCGACTCACCACGATGCAGCGGCGCAGCTCCCGCAGCCCAGGCCTCCGAACAGTTGCGGAACGGACCACGACTCGTGGAGCCACCTCCATTCGATGGCACCGGATACAGGCCCCACCAGGCACCCGAATCGTAGAACCAGTGACGCTCCGACCCGATCCACTGCGTCCCCGTGGCCATGACGCCGGAGCCATTGAAGTAGAACCACGTTCCACCCAGATTCAGCCAGCCGGTCGTCATGGCGCCCGCCGAATCAAAGTAGTACCACGATCCACCAATCGAGCTCCATCCCGTCACCATTGCACCGGAGGGAGCCATGTAGTACCAGGCACTCCCCTGGCTCACCCAACCCGTCGCCATCGCGCCTCCACGCAGGTAGTACCAGGTGCCACCAACCTTCGTCCAGCCGCTCGACATCACGCCAGAATCAGCGAAGTGATACCAGGAACCGCCGATCATGTTCCACCCCGTCGCCATCACGCCGGAGGGAGCCATGTAGTACCAGGCACTCCCCTGGCTCACCCAGCCCGTTGCCATTGCGCCGGAAGCGCCAAGGAAATACCAGCTTCCATCGATCCGCTGCCAGCCCGAACGCATGAGTCCGCTGGCGGGATCGAGGTAGTACCACGAGCCCTGCACCTGGGCCCAGCCGCGCACCTGCATGCCCGAGGGAGAGTAATACTCCCACGCGCCGCCGGTGCCATACCATCCGGTAACCATGTAGCCACTTCCATCGAAGCGATAGGTCGCACCATCAATGATGCGCACCTCACTGCGCGCGTAGCTGCCGTTATCCAGGTCGTACCACCAGCCGGAACCGTCCTGCTTCCAACTGGGCTTGGGAGCGGGCGCAGGGTCAGGCTGAGGGTCAGGCTGGGGATCCGGCTGAGGATCGGGCTGAGGATCGGGCTGAGGGTCAGGCTGGGGATCCGGCTGGGGATCGGGCTGAGGGTCAGGCTGGGGATCCGGCTGGGGATCGGGCTGAGGGTCGGCCGTGGGCTCTGCTGTGGGCGCCGGTTCCGGATTGACGACCGGATTCAGATCGGCCGCATAGGCGGGCACAACAACGCCCGCAAGAACAGCCGCCGCTCCGAGCGCCGCAACCATGCTTCGACGCATGTTCGTGGCACGCATGTATGTTCCTCTCGATAGGTGCGCTACCGCCTCACCCACTCCTCCAATGGAACAGGCATGGCGATACGTGTCAGCGAAACATCGCTTTCGCGACATCCAGTTACCGAGTATACGCACACAATCGTCTCATCCACGCACTCACGGGACCGCGCGCCCTGTCATCGCCAGGAGGCGGCAGGCATAGGGGAAGCCCCCGCTGGCGATTCATCACCAGCGGGGGCTTCCAACAGGGCGTCAGTTCTTGGCGCGGCGCGATGCGACGAGCGCACCGATACCAGCAACCAGGACCGCGACCGCTCCGACCGCAACCCACGTTGCAGAGGTGCCGGTGGAGGCGATGGTCTGCGGGAGGGTCTTGGAGGGAGTCGACGTCCCCGAGCCACCGGGAGCCGGCGAAGACGGTGCCGGAACAGCAGGGGTCGACGGGGTCGAGGCCGACGGGGCCGGAGCCGGAGCAGAAGGCTGCGGCGTCACAGGCGTCGAGGGGCCGGGGGCCGGAGCAGAAGGCTGCGGCGTCACAGGCGTCGAGGGGCCGGGGGCCGGAGCGGAGGGCTCAGGCGTCACAGGCGTCGAGGGGCCAGGGGCCGGAGCAGAAGGCTGCGGCGTGGTGGGGGTATCGGGGCCGGGGGCCGGAGCGGAGGGCTCAGGCGTGGTAGGGGTATCGGGGCCGGGGGCCGGAGCGGAGGGCTCAGGCGTGGTCGGCTGGCCGATCGAGGGGTTCGGAACCTCCGCGACCGTGCACTTGGTCAGCTCAGCGCGGTACTCCTCGGCCGTCATGTAGCGACCATTCTGACCGGCGCCCTCGAGGGTGACGCCGCCATCCTTTTCGGGGCGAACGGAAGTCTCAGCAGCGATCGAGTCAGCAACGGCATCGAGCTGCGCGTCAATCTCTTCCACGCTCTCGGTCGGCTGCTCATCGGTCACCGATGCGAGGTAGTCATCGAGAGCCTTCTGGGCTGCATCGACGGCAGCCTGTGCGTCGGCGACGGCCTGGTCGGCGTCAACCGAGGGCTTGTCGTCAACGGGAGCAGGAGCAGGGGTCGTGGGAGCAGCGGCGCCGTTCTTGGCAGGCAGAGTGGAGACATCCACGGGCAGAGCAGAGCCGGGGAGGGCGCCAATCTTCTTCTCCCAGGAGTTGGCGCGCTGCTCATCACCGGATCCGGCAAGGCCGGACACGTAGTTCGTGTTGTCGGAGTTGAAGGCCTTACCGTCGAAGCCGTAGGCCGAGGCGGTATCACCGGTCGTGTGGAAGCGCGACAGGTTCGGCGAGCCACCGGTGACGCCGTAGAACTTCTGCGTGCCATAGACGCGCGTACCGTCACTGTGCTTGGCAATGTGTACACCAACGCCGATGACGTTGGATGCACCGAGCATGTTGCGGTCATGGCCCTGAGAGTTCTTCCACTGGTTGAAGATGTCGGCCGCTGCCTGAGCGGGGGTCTTCGTTCCGCCACCGCTGTAGTCTTCAAGGTGGTTGTAGGCGATGTTCTCAGCATCGGACATGGTGTCCGCACCGTCGAGAGCGCCCTGCCCCAGGTGCTTGTGCGACTGATCGTGGCTGAAGTCGTTGCTGTCGGACATGTACTTGCTCCACGAGCGAGCATCGGCAGTGACCGTGTCCGACACGACAATCTCGGGCAGGCCAGCGCTGGCGCGGTAGGCATTCATCTTCTGAACGATGAGGGCCTCGATGATCTTGGCCTGGGTGTCGTAGTCAACCTTGGACCAGTCAACCCAGTCGAGACCGCGATCAACGGTCGTGTCAGCGGCGGGAGCGTCGCCGACCGAGGGATTGGGCTTCTTGGCGCCCTGCTGAGCAGCCTCAAGCGCAGCCTGCGCGTCGGCGAGGTCCTGGCGCAGCTGAGCCTCGCGCTCCGGGTCAGCAGTGGTGCCCGTCGAGGTGCCCGAGGCGGCGGCAGCGTACTTCGCGAGCAGCGGGTTGTACTCGGCGTTGATGCGAGCGTCGGCACCAACGAGGGTGCCGCAGAACGGATCATCGGTGGCGCTGTTTCCCTCAGCCAGGGAGGGGATCACAACGAGGGACGCTGCGATCGTGGTGGCAGCAAGCACCACCGACGTGTGAGTGCGGGTGAGCTGGAACGACATTAACTATCGGCCTAACACTATGGAACAGAGACAGGTAAATCTTTCCATGCGGTTCGCACTATTTCAAGCTTTTTCCAGTAATCGATTACAGGTGATTCGCCGGACTTGCAACGTTTTCTCAGTTTGACAGATTTTGAACATCCCACATGTCGATACCAAAACGTTATATTTACCGTGCGAGACCTTACCGGCTCGCAAGTCAAACTCTGACCATGGCTACCAATGACAAGTGAATCCACACGCACAGTCGGAAGTCGCCAACCCCCGAGCAACAGCAATCAACACAGGGTCCCGATACGCCCACAGAGACTCACCCTTCAACCACAACGCACGATAACCACCCACCCCTCCCCTGCGCGAGGGTATCGCCATGACCTCCACCACCCAGGCCCAGTAAGCACCACCGACTGCGCACCTCACGTGTTATAGGACATCACGTGTGGGTCGGTGGTCAGTCCCAGGAGCGGCGGACGGATGTGCTCAGTTCAGGGGTGGCCTCATTGGCTCCAGGGGTGGCACCATCGGCCGGACAGGTGGCTGCTTGGGCCCCTTCATGCGCAGGTTAACCCCACAGGTGGTAGCCCAGGCAGGCCGCCCACACTGCCACCTATCGGGCCCAGCTGCGCAGGAACGGGTTAAGGCGACCAGTAAAAGGGCCCACGCGCACACCAGCCTCCCACCCCTCAGGGGCCAGAGGGCGGGCACCACACAAAAGTCGCATGCAATTCCCCCGAGCCAGCATTCAACAATGCCTCGAAACGTTGGAATTGCAACACTCCTCTTTCAATACCTGAAAGGTTGACAGGGAAATTGCATGCGACACTGTTCAGCAACCACCCACAAGACCTGACCGGATCCGCCCGCACGACGGGCGCCGCAGGAAGCGGCACCCCGCACCCAGAAGCCAGGCACACAGAATCCACACACAGGGCGCAATGCAGTATTGACAGGAACGAGGCAAACACGACCAACTATAAAAGTGACTTTCCCGCGCGACAAAGCCAAAAAGTCACGCTCCCAGCAACACGATTTGTCCATCCTCATAGTTGGTCCCAACCAACTAAAATGCCGACTTTCCCGCACCAGAAAGCCAAAAAGTCGTTCTACCAGCAACACGCACTGTCCTATAACCCCACCTCACCGCAACCAATAACGTTGCATGGCGAGCACGTCAGCAACCACGAAGCCGACGAAAATCCGACCCACACCGAGAGGCAGGCCAAGAAAAAGAAGCCAGCAGCGGCCTCGTCAATCAATAAAAAAACCGACACTCGCAATCGAGTGTCGGCTTTTTCGGTGGAGCTAGGGGGATTCGAACCCCCGACCTCTTCCATGCCATGGAAGCGCGCTACCAACTGCGCCATAGCCCCTTTATTTAGTTCGTCGCCCCGGCGACCTGATAAATAATAGCCAATTCAAAGAAGGAAGCGCAAATCAAAATCAAGTGTCGCTCATCACATGGAAGAAAATCGTTGAGTTATCGGGGCAAACGAGGCCCCCGGAGGCCACTCAGGCCCCCAGGATGTCCTCGCGGGCCCCGATATTGTGCGACGCCAGGCGCCAGCCAGCACGCGCAGCACTCTTGGCGGTGGACACGCCAACGGGGACGAGCTCCGACCAATGGCAGTTGTCCACGCCGCGCAGCCCGTTGAAGTCCGAGGGGTCCAGGCCCAACAGAGAAACGATGCCCCGCGCGATAGCGGAGCCGTGCGAGACGACGATAAGAGAGCGATCGGCGGGGCACGCGGCCGCCGCCTCGAGGACAGCGTCGCGGAAGCGCTCGCCCACGACCTCGGAGCGCTCGACCTCGGCACCAGCGCACTCTCCGGTCTCCCGGTACACGCGGTAGGCCTCGGGCTGCTCGCGGGCGATCTCCTCGTAGGTCTTCCCCTCGAAGGTGCCGTAGAAGCGCTCCGTGAGTCTCTCGTCTGGCATGGGGCCCTCGCAGGGGTATCCGGCGATGTCGAACACGCGCGCGAGGATACGCGCCGTCTCACGCGCGCGTCCCAGGGGCGAGCACACGATGCGCACTCCCCCATCGTCGTAGCTGCGGTGCGTCTCGGCGGCGATCATGCCGACCTCGGCGCTGGGTTCGCACAGGCGCGAAACCAGCACGCCTGCGGCGCCCGCCGCCTGGGAGCGCCCTGCATCATTCAGGGGCTTGTCAATACGCCCCTGGAAACGACGCTGCATGTTGAAGTCCGTCTGGCCGTGACGCAGCAGCACGATGCGCGATGCGCTCACTGTGCGGACTCCATGCCGTGCGCCGCCGCGCGTTCCGCAGCGGCCGCGCGGGCCTCCTCGGTATCGACGTCGATCGACACAGCCGGACAGTCGCCCCACAGACGCTCGAGCGCGTAGTAGTCGCGTTCCTCCTCGGAGAGCACGTGGACGAGCAGCTCCGAGTAGTCCAGCAGGACCCAGGTGCCCTCCGCGCGCCCCTCGATGTGGGTGGGGCGTCGGCCGTGCTCGGCCCACACGCGGTCCATGATGTCTTCGGCGATGGCGCGCACCTGGCGGTCGGTCGGCGCGGACACGACGACAAATGCGTCGGCCAGGGCGAGTTTACTGGTGACGTCGACCAGGACGGGGTTGATGCCCCCGCGGTCGTGTGCGGCGCGAGCGACGAGGGTCGCCAGCTCGGAGGTAGCGTCGGGAAGGCTCACTGTTCTCCTTGTGTTAGGACCGGTAGAGTCCGTACTTGTTGATGTATTGGACGACGCCGTCGGGCACGAGGTACCACACGGGCTTGCCCTCCTCGACGCGCGATCGGCAGTCGGTGGAAGAGATCGCCATGGCGGGGACCTCCAGCAGTGACACAGACTCGTGCGGCAGGCCGGGGTCCGACAGGTTGTGCCCGGGGCGCGTGACGCCGATGAAGTGTGCCTGCTCGAAGAGCTTGTCGGCGTCCTTCCACTGCGCGATCTGCGCCAGCGCGTCGGCGCCGGTGATGAAGTAGAAGTCCGAGTCGGGGTACTCCTCCGACAGGTCGGCCAGGGTATCGATCGTGTAGGTCGTGCCGCCTCGGTCGATATCGACGCGCGACACCGCGAAACGCGGGTTCGACGCGGTGGCGACAACGGTCATGAGATAGCGGTGTTCGGCCGCTGTCACGCGCCGCCCGGCTTTGAAGGGCTGCATGGCGGCCGGTACGAACACGACCTGGTCGAGGCCGAACACGTCCATGACCTCGGAGGCTGCGACGAGGTGGCCGTGGTGGATCGGGTCGAAGGTACCGCCCATGATGCCGATCGCCCGACGCCTGCGCAGGGCGCGCGGCGGGTGCTGGGGCAGCGCCGGTGCGGCGGTCACACCCGCGGTCGCTTCCGTGGTCTTTTCGATCGCTTCTGTGCCCGAGGCCTGGGCCAGTTCGTGCTCCTGCGTGCTCACGAGCGGATGGTTCCTTCGCCCTCGTAGATCCAGGTCGTAGTCGTCAGCTCCGCCAGGCCCATGGGCCCGCGTGCGTGGAGCTTCTGGGTGGAGATGCCCACTTCGGCGCCGAGGCCGAGCTGGCCGCCGTCGGTGAAGCGGGTCGAGGCGTTAATCGCGATCGCGGCGGCGTCGACCCCGCTTCGGAAGGCGCGAATAGCGGCGACGTTGGAGGCGACGATTCCCTCGGTGTGTCCGGTCGAGTAGCGGCGGATATGCTCGGTGGCCGCCGCGACGCTGTCGACGACGCGCACGGCCAGGTCCATGGACAGGTACTCGGTCTCCCAGTCCGCCTCGGTGGCGTCCACGATCATGTCGGCGTCAATGGAGGGCTGGCCGTCGACGATGGCGCGGGTGGCGGCGTCAGCGTGAATCGTCACGCCCGCGGTGGTCAGGCGCGTGATGGCTGCGACCAGGAAGCGCGAAGCGACGTCGGCGTGGACCAGCAGCGTCTCGGCTGCGTTGCACACGCCCACGCGCTGGGTCTTCGCGTTCATGATGATGGCCTCCGCGGCCTCAAGATCCGCGGAAGCGTCGACGTAGAGGTGGCAGTTGCCGGTTCCCGTTTCGATGACGGGAACGCGCGATTCTTCGACGATCGCGTTGATGAGGCCTGCTCCCCCGCGCGGGATGAGCGCGTCGATGGCGCCGCGGGCACGCATCATGGCGCGCGCTCCTGGGCGGCCCCACTGGTCGACGGTCTGGATTGCGTCGGCGGGCAGGCCGACGGATGTCAGCGCGTCGCGGCACACCTCGATGAGAACCTGGTTCGAGGCCTGGGCGGCGCTCCCGCCTCGCAGGATGACCGCGTTACCGGCCTTGATCGCCAGGGTCGCTGCGTCAATCGTGACGTTGGGGCGGGCCTCGTAGATGATGCCAACGACGCCGAGGGGCACGCGCTCCTGCGTGACGCGCAGACCAATGTCCGTGCGTGCTCCACGCACGACCTGGCCGATCGGATCAGGCAGAGCCACGATCTCGCGGACCGCGTCAGCGATGGAGCGAATACGGTCCTTCGTCAGGGCGAGGCGGTCCAGCAGGCCCTCGCTCATCTGCTCGGCGCGGCCACGCGCCACGTCCTCGGCATTGGCGGCCAGGATTTGGTCGCAGCGTTCGATCAGCGCCGCCGCAATTGCTTCAAGCCCGCGGTTTTTCACCTGGGTTGTCGCGTTCGCGAGCACGCGCGCCGCCTCGCGGGCGGCGTCAGTCACCTGGGAAATATCTGCAGCAGTATCCACTCGCCCATCATGTCACACGCGTGGCATCGCGACCGTGTCAGTCTGCGCTGAGGGCAGAAAATGCGTCGCCCAACACCGCCAAGTCATCGCGGTGAATCGCGGGGCGGGGGTGCTCATAACCCGCAGCCTGCAGGTCGGCCGTACCCGAGCCTGCGATGTCCGCCAACGTGTCGGAGTCGTAGCCGGACACGCCGCGCGCAACGAGGCCCGTTGGGCTGGCCACGTCCACGACGTCACCGGCCTCAAAATGCCCGAGCACCGAGTGCACGCCGGCCACGAGGAGCGACTTCTTGCCCGCCGTGATCGCACGCGCCGCGCCCTCGTCCACGATGATCTCCCCGCGTGAGGGAGCCACGTGGGCAATCCATAGGCGCCGGGAGGCCGGGCGCTGCTCGGCCGGGGCGAACCAAGTGCCCACTCGCGTGCCTGACAGGACGCGCGGCAGTGCGTCGGCGCTGGCCAGCTGCACGCCGATGCCGCTGGCGGTCGCCAGCATCGCTGCCTGCACCTTCGTTGCCATGCCGCCCGTGCCCACGCGCGAACCCGCGCCGGTCACGAGGACGCTCATAAGGTCGTCCGCGCCTTCGACGCGCTCGATCAGCTCCGAGCCCGGGTGATCCGGGGGCGCTGTGTACAGGCCGTCGACATCGGTGAGCAGTACGAGCGCGTCAGCCTTGATCATCTGAGCGATCAGGGCGGCCAGGCGATCGTTGTCGCCGAAGCGCAGCTCGCGGGTGGTCACCGCGTCGTTCTCGTTGAGGATCGGGACGACGCCGAGGCCGAGGAGGCGGGTCAGCGCCGCGCGCACGTTCGTGTAGTGGTCGCGTCGCATGACGTCGTCCGTGGTGAGCAAGACCTGTGCGGCGTCCAGGTGGTGGGCCTGGAAGGCTGCGGTCCAGCGAGCCATGAGCAGCCCCTGGCCCATCGCTGCCGCTGCCTGCACGCTCGGCAGGTCCTTGGGCTTGGCGGAAAAGCCGAGGGGATCCAGACCGGCGGCCACGGCCCCCGAGGACACGATAACGACCTGACGGTCGCGCCCGCGCCAGCGGGACACGAGTCGCGCGACGGCATCGATTCGGTTCAGGTCAAGACCGCCATCCTCGCGGGTGAGCGAGGATGAGCCGATCTTGACGACGATACGGGAGGCAGTGCTCACTCCGCTCATGACTGATCCGAGGCGTCCGTCCAATGGCCGGCTTCGCGTTCGGTCCACAGCTCGTCACGTGCGGCGGTCTTGGCGTCCATGACCTGGTGGTACACCTCGCGGCGCTCCTTGCGGCTCGGGCGAGCGTTCTGTTCCAGGCGCAGGTCGGTGCCGCGCGATCCCAGCAGCTCGGGGCCGGTCGTGAGGGTCGGCTCCCAGTCGAAGACGACGCCGCCGTCCAAGTCACCGATCACAACGGTGTCACCAGCGACGGCGCCCGCCTTCATCAGCTCGTCCTCCACGCCTGCGGCGTTCAGGCGATCCGCGAGGTATCCCACGGCCTCGTCGTTGGCGAAGTCCGTCTGACGCACCCAGCGCTCGGGCTTGTCGCCGCGCACCTGGAAGACTTCCTCGCCGTCCTTTCGGGTCTTGCGCACCGTGATCTCGACGCTGCGGCCAACCGCCTTGGGACGGATGACAGGACGGGCTGCCTCGAGGGCTGGGCGCTTCGCACGCTCCTCCTCGACGATGCCAGCCAACGCAAAAGACAACTGCTTGAGCCCCTCGTGGGACACAGCGGAGACCTCGAGGACCGGCCAGCCGAAGGACTCCAGATCCGGGCGCGTGATCTCGGCCAGATCGCGCCCATCCGGAATATCGATCTTGTTCAGGACAATGACGCGGGGGCGCTCCATGAGCGGAACGTAGCCCTCGACCTGGGTCAAGTCGCCCTGGTAGGCCGCCAGCTCGGCCTCGATAATGCGCAGGTCCTCGACGGGCTCACGATCCGTCTCGAAGGCAGCAGTGTCCAGGACGTGCACGATGACCGCGCAGCGCTCGATGTGGCGCAGGAAGTCCAAGCCCAGGCCTTTGCCCTGGGAAGCGCCGGGGATCAGGCCGGGAACGTCAGCCACCGTGTAGCGTGTGTCGCCGGCCGACACGACGCCCAGGTTTGGCACGAGCGTGGTGAACGGGTAGTCGGCGATCTTCGGGCGCGCCGAACTCATGGCGGCAATCAGCGAGGACTTGCCAGCCGACGGAAAGCCGACGAGGGCCACGTCGGCCACGGACTTGAGCTCCAGGACAACGTCGCGTTCCTCGCCCGGCTCGCCCAGCAGGGCGAAGCCCGGGGCCTTGCGTGCCTTCGAAGCGAGCGCCGCGTTGCCCAGGCCGCCGCGACCACCCTCGGCGACCACGAAGCGCGCGCCCGCGCCCGTCAGGTCGGCCAGGAGCTCCCCGGACGTGGACTTGACGACAGTGCCCTCCGGGACCGGCAGCACGATGTCCGCTCCGGTCTTGCCCTGGCGGAAGTCACCCATGCCGGGCGTTCCGTTATCGGCGCGCCGGTGCGGGCTGCGGTGGTAGTTGAGCAGAGTCGTCTCCTGCTCGCTCACCTCCAGGATGACCGAACCGCCGTTACCACCGTCGCCGCCGTCGGGGCCGGCCAGCGGCTTGAACTTTTCACGCTTAATCGAGGCAACGCCATTACCGCCGTTGCCGCCTGCCGCGTGCAGCGTCACGCGATCCACGAAGTCTGCCACTGCTGCTCCTGATTCCCGAAGAAAGATAGTGAAAAGGGCGTCCGGCAACGCCGGACGCCCTTCATGCGCGCGGTCTCAGGCAGAGACCGGCGAAACGCTGACGACCTTGCGATCGCGCTTGCGGCCGAACTCGACCGCACCCGCGCGCAGGGCGAACAGGGTGTCATCCTTGCCACGGCCAACGCCGTCGCCAGGGTGGAAGTGGGTGCCGCGCTGACGAACGAGGATCTCACCAGCGTTGACCAGCTGGCCGCCGTAGCGCTTCACGCCGAGGCGCTGCGCGTTCGAGTCGCGGCCGTTACGGGAGGAACCAAGGCCCTTCTTATGTGCCATCAGTTGCTACTTTCTGCTCGTGGGAACGTCGGGTTCAGGCGATCTCGGTGATCTTGACGACCGACATCTTCTGACGGTGTCCCTGGCGCTTGCGGTAGCCCGACTTGTTCTTGTACTTAATGATGGAAATCTTGGGGCCCTTGGCCGAGTCGACAACCTCAGCCTTGACGGAAACCTTGTCCAGCTTGGCTGCGTCAACAGTGATGGCGTCGCCATCAACCAGCATCAGCGGCTGGAGCTCGATGCTCGAACCGATTTCTTCTGCCAGCTTGTCGACGACGACGACGTCACCGACGGACACCTTTTCCTGCCGGCCGCCAGCCTTGACGATCGCGTAGACCACGTTGGAGCTCATCTCTTCTCGTATTCGTAACCGGAATCTCGCCTCGAAACTGCCGAGGACTTGTCTGTATTCATGATTCCGTTGGCGCTTGTTGCGCCGACGATCAAATTTAGCCGATTGCCACGCCTGAGTGCAACCCGGCATGGCCAACGACCCCGCGGAATAGCTGTGCGATTCCACACCCCGATGTGAAGGGAGGACCCGATGGACCCTCCCTTCACTCCCGATTGTTAGCCAGCGTCGACGATTCCCGTGGACACGACGCGACGGCGGCGCTTGGCGCGCGGCTGCTCGGATGCCTCGGGCAACTGGATCTCGTCGGTCGAGCGCGTGGGTGCGGCAGGTTCGCTCACGTCGGCGCGCGCGGGCAGGTCAACGACGATCGGTGCGGGAGTCGCCTCGGGTTCGATGATGCCGGTCGATGCCGCAGCGCGACGCTTGCGGGTCTTACGAGGGGCGCTCTCTGCGGCGGCCTGCACCTCGGAAGCCTCGGGAGCCTCCGCAGTCGGAGCCTCGACAGCCTGAGCCTGGGGAGCGGGCGCCTCCGCCGCCGCGAGCAGCACGCGCGCGGGCGCGGCTTCCAGAGCGGGCGCGGGGGCAGGCTCTGCCGACGAGGCCGTGGCAGCCTTGCGGGAAGCGCGTCGGCGAGTGGCCGGGGCCTTGTCGTGCTGCTCGGGCAGCTGAATCTCAGACGCGTCCTTGAGGGGCGCCGCGGGCTTGTCGGAGGTGTCGACGGGCTCGGGCAGGTCGATATGGATCGGCAGCTCGGGCATCGGGGCGCTCTCCGCGACGCGGCGACGGCGACGGGGGCGCTTGGTCGCGCTCTCGTCAGTACCCGCTGACACCGTCACATCAGGCGCGGGAGCCTCGGTGGCGGACTGCGCCTGCGGCTCATCCTGGGCGGGAGCCTCGGGCGTGGGTTCCGCGGCCGCAGCGCCCTGCTCGGGCTCGGCGCTCGCCGCGCGGGCGCGGCGCTTCTTGGCGGGCGCCTTCTCCGTCGGCGCCGAGGCCTCGTCCTCCTTGCGGGTCGAGGCGGCGGCGATCGCGCTCAGGGCTTCCTTCGCGCGCTCGTGATCGGCGTTCTCTTCGATGCGGCGGGCCTCGGCCTTCTTCAGCTGTTTCTTCGAGGCCTTGGTGGACTTCGAGGAAGAATCGGCGCCGGAGGTCTCGACCGGGTGGTGGTGGACGATGAAGCCGCGGCCCTCACAGGCCTCACAGGAGGAGGAGAAGGCCTCGACGAGCCCCTCACCCACGCGCTTGCGGGTCATCTGGACCAGGCCCAGCGACGTGATCTCCGTTACCTGGTGGCGCGTGCGATCGCGCCCCAGGCACTCGACCAGGCGACGCAGCACGAGGTCTCGGTTGGACTCGAGGACCATGTCCACGAAGTCGATGATGACGATGCCGCCGATGTCGCGCAGGCGCAGCTGGCGCACGATCTCTTCGGCAGCCTCGAGGTTGTTGCGGGTGACCGTCTCCTCGAGCGTGCCGCCGGCGCCGATGAACTTGCCGGTGTTGACATCGATGACGGTCATTGCCTCGGTGCGGTCAATGATGAGGGTGCCTCCCGAGGGCAGCCAGACCTTCCGGTCCATACCCTTCGCCAGCTGCTCGTCAATGCGGTGCGCGTGGAAGACATCCTCCGTGCCCACCCACTGCTCGACGCGGTCGGACAGCTCGGGGCTGAGCTCGTCCACGTACTCCTTGACGGTCGCGTAGGTGTCGCGGCCCTCGATGACGAGTTTCGAGAAGTCCTCGTTGAAGATGTCGCGAACGACGCGCACGGCCAGCTCGGGCTCGCCGCGCAGCAGCGTCGGAGCGCTCTTCGTGTTGGTGCGCTTCTTCTCGATATCCTCCCACTGGCGGGTCAGGCGAGCGACGTCGTCGCGGATCTGCTCCTCCGACGCGCCTTCAGCGGCGGTACGCACAATGACGCCCGAGCCCGCGGGCACGACGGCCTTGAGGATCTTCTTCAGGCGAGCGCGCTCCTTGTCGGGCAGCTTGCGGGAGATGCCCATCATGGAGCCGCCGGGGATCAGGACGAGGTATCGCCCGGCCAGTGTGATCTGCGAGGTCAGGCGCGCACCCTTGTGGCCGATCGGGTCCTTCGTCACCTGAACGAGGACCGGGTCGCCGGACTTGAGGGCGGACTCGATGCGGCGGGGCTTGCCTTCCAGGCCCACGGCGTCCCAATTGACCTCGCCTGCGTACAGGACGGCGTTGCGGCCGCGGCCCACGTCGACGAACGCAGCTTCCATCGAGGGCAGGACGTTTTGGACGCGGCCCAGGTAAATGTTGCCAACCATCGAGGACTGCGTGCGGCGGGCGACGTAGTGCTCGACGAGCAGGCCGTCTTCGAGGATCGCGATCTGATCGAGGCCGTCCTGGTCTCGGATGACCATCGTGCGTTCGACAGACTCGCGGCGCGCCAGGAACTCAGACTCGGAAATCGAGTGGCGGCGGCGTCCTTCGCGGCGTCCCTCGCGCCGACGCATCTTCTTGGCCTCCAAGCGGGTCGAGCCCTTGAGGGCCTGGACCTGATCGGCGGGGTCGGCGCTCTCCTCGGAGGCTGCGGACGAGCGTGCGCGGCGGCGACGACGGCGACGGCTCGAGGAATCTTCCTCGTCGGCCGACTCGGAGTCGTCAGGGGAGGCTTCCTCCTTCTGCGCGCTGTCCTCGGAGGCGGCCTGGGCCTCGTCCGACTTCTTGGAGCGGCGGCGACGGCGGGTCTTAGGCTCGGCGGCGCTCTCCTCGGCCTCGGCGGGCGGTGCGCTCTCCTCGGCGGGGGCCGAGGCCTCGTCGACGGCCTTCTTGGAGCGACGGCGGCGCTTGGGCGCGGCTTCCTCGGCGGGAGCGGACTCTTCCTCGGGCGCGGAGGACTTGCGGCGACGCTTGGACTCGGGCTCTTCGAAGGCGACAGGCGGGGCCACCTCGGGCGCGGCCTGGAAGACGGGAGCCTGGAACAGCAGCGACGCGGCGGGGGCCACGGGCGTAGTTGATTCGGTTGTCACGATTCTCCAATGGTGGGCGCGCGCCCCATGCCAGGACGCGCCCGTTATTCATCGCCCGCGAGGGGCGGAAACCTAGTGGAGCGCTGGTGCGCAGGTGCCGGCGGCAAATCGATACGGTCATCGCTCGGCTCTCGTCACGGGGGCATGCCCGCGACATCCATTCGCCTCAATTGTCGCACAACACGGACCCATATCAACTGATGGATGACACGTTCAAGGTCACAGGCCCACAATCGCAGGGGAAAGTCCATCAAAAATAAACGGACACATATGTCACAAAACCGTCACACATACGGCATTTCAAGCGCTCACAACCTGTCATTTGAGCTACATTAATGTCAGCCCGTGACGTAGGTCCTACCGCCTATATTGCGGGGCATTTCGATCCCTGATCCCTACATGGGAAGGTCCCATCATGACCCTCGCGCAAACAGCGCTCGACGCGGTCACGGTCGGACGATGGCAGTTCGGCGTCACAACCGTCTACCACTTCGTCCTCGTACCGCTGACGATCGGCCTGTCCCTGCTGGTCGCGATCATGCAGACCGCATGGCACCGCACCGGCAAGGAATACTGGCTGCAAGCTACCCGTTTCTTCGGCAAGCTCCTTCTTATTAACTTCGCTCTCGGCGTCGCTACCGGCATCGTCCAGGAGTTCCAGTTCGGCATGAACTGGTCGGAGTACTCCCGCTTCGTCGGCGACATCTTCGGCGCTCCCCTGGCTGTCGAGGCCCTCCTGGCCTTCTTCCTCGAGTCCACCTTCCTGGGCCTGTGGATCTTCGGCTGGGGCCGCCTCTCCAAGGGCCTGCACCTGGCGACCATCTGGTGCGTGGCCATCGGCACAATGCTCTCGGCCGCCTGGATCCTCGCGGCCAACGCGTGGATGCAGCACCCCGTGGGCGCCCGCTTCAACCCCGAGACCGGCCGCGCCGAGCTCGACGGAGCCGCCGGCTTCCTCAAGCTCATCACCTCGGGCGTCTACCTGTCCGAGTACGCTCACGTCATCACCTCCGCGTGGCTGGTCGCCGGTTCCTTCGTGGCTGGCATCGCCATCTGGTGGATGGTTCGCGCGTCCCGTGAGGGCAGCGACGAGGCCGTGGCTCAGGCCCGCGACGTGTGGCGCCCCATCGCCCGCTTCGGCCTGATCGTCGTCCTCATCGGCGGCCTCGGCACCGCCGCCTCCGGCCACGTCCAGGGCCAGGAGATGGTCAAGGTTCAGCCCATGAAGATGGCTGCCGCCGAAGGCATCTGTGTGGACACCGATGGCGCCGCCTTCACGGTCGCGCAGTTCGGCTCCTGCCCGCTGAGCACCGATGGCACCCAGCCGACCCAGTTCATCAAGGTCCCCGGCGTCGCCTCCTTCATGTCGCACAACTCCTTCACCGCCACCTCCGAGGGCGTCGCCGACGTCCAGGAGCGCATGGTGGCGCTGCTCAACTCCGACGCGAACTTCACCGCCAAGTACGGCGATGCCTCCCAGTTCGACTTCCGTCCCCCGCAGATGGTGACCTTCTGGTCCTTCCGATTCATGATCGGCCTGGGCATGATCGCCTTCCTGCTGGCAGCGTGGGGCCTGTGGGCCACCCGCAGTGGTAAGGCCTCGTCCAACCAGTGGCTGAGCCGCCTGGCTCTGCTTAATCTGCCGCTGCCCTTCGCCGCCGCCTCCTTCGGCTGGATCTTCACCGAGATGGGTCGTCAGCCGTGGGTTGTCGTCCCCAACCAGGAAGCCCTGGCCATGGGCTCCGACCTCGGCTCGGTCAACATGCTCACCGAGATTGGCGTCTCCCCCAATGTCCCCGCGGGACAGGTGCTGGCCACGCTGATTCTCTTCACCCTCCTGTACGGCGTCCTGGGCGTCATGTGGTTCATCCTCATGAAGCGCTACGCGCTCGAGGGCATCCACTCGGCCAAGGCCGACAAGGCCAACAAGGCCGAGGCCCCGACCGACCTGTCCTTCGGATACTGAGAAAGGAACAACGATCATGACTCTGTCAATCCTGTGGTTCATTCTCGTCGCCGTTCTGTGGACGGTCTTCCTGATCCTTGAGGGCTTCGACTTCGGCGTCGGCATGCTCCTGCCCCTGGTTGCCAAGGGCGACCGTGAGCGCACCCAGACGGTGCGCACGATCGGCCCTCACTGGGACGGCAACGAGGTCTGGCTGCTCACCGCGGGCGGCGCGACTTTCGCAGCCTTCCCCGAGTGGTACGCCACCATGTTCTCGGGCATGTACCTGGCTCTCTTCCTGATCCTGGTCTGCCTGATCATCCGCGTCATGGCGCTCGAGTGGCGCTCGAAGGTCGCCACTGAGAAGTGGCGTCACGCCTGGGACTGGGCGCACACGATCTCCGCGTGGCTCGTCCCGATCCTGCTGGGCGTCGCCTTCGCGAACTTCGTGCAGGGCATGAAGATCGAGGTCATCGACGTTGCGACCGGCACCGTCGTCGACCCGACACTGGTCGACCAGTCGCTGGCCAGCGCGACCCACCAGCTCACCGGTGGTTTCTTCTCGCTGCTGACCCCGTACACGATCCTGGGCGGCCTGGCCATCATGGCCGTGTGCCTGGCCCACGGCGCTCAGTTCCTGGCGCTCAAGACGACCGGCGAGGTCCGCGACCGCGCCAACGCGATCGCTGCTCCTGCGACGATTGCCGCGACCGTCCTGGCTGCCGCGTGGCTGGTCTGGGGCCAGTTCGCCTATACGACGAACGTCCTGGCGTGGATCCCGCTCGTGGTTGCCGCCCTGGCGATCATCGCCTCCACCGTTCTGTCGCAGGCCTCGCTGCGCCGTGAGGGCTGGTCCTTCGTGGCCTCCTCCGTGGCGATTGCTGGCGCGGCCGCGTGGGTGTTCGCCTCGATGGCTCCGGCCGTTCAGAAGTCTTCGATCAACCCGGCGTACTCGCTGACGATCGATCAGGCTTCGTCGACGACCGGGACGCTGACCGTTATGACGATCGTGACGGTGTGCCTGCTGCCCATCGTCTTGGCCTACGTCGCCTGGTCGTACTGGACCTTCCGTTCCCGCGTGGGTACGGAGGACGTGACGACCAAGACCGGTCTGCTCATGAAGAAGATCCGCATGGGCGAGAACTTCCTCGCTGGCTGACCTCCTCACCGATAGATGCGCCCGGTCCCTGTTTCAGGGGCCGGGCGCAGTCGTTCGTGCAACATGGACGAGGCCGGGGACTTTCGACCCATAACATGGGCTTTTGGGGCACAATGGTACCCGTGCGTCCCTTTGATCCCCGTTTGTTGCGTTACGCCCGGTCCGCCCGAATTCCCATCGCTGTGACTGCCCTTCTGGGTACCGTCACAGCGCTGTTGGTCTTGGCCCAGGCGCTGCTCATTTCCGCCGCCCTCTCCCCCGTCGTTGCGGGGACCGCGTCTATCGGCGACGTCTTCCCCTTCGTTCTCGGTATCGCTGCGGTGTTCGCCACCCGCGCGGCGGTTGTTGCCGGGCGCGAGGCGATCGCGGCGCGCGCCGCCACCAAGGCCGTCGCCGAACTGCGCGGGCGCGTCATTGACGCATCCATCGCCCTGGGGCCGCGCTGGCGGGCCACCAACGGCGCACAAACCGCGACGCTGCTGTCGACGGGTCTGGAGGACCTACGCCCCTACTTCGTGTCCTTCCTGCCCCAGCTGGTCCTCGTGTGCACCGTGACGCCGGCGGCCCTCGGCGTCATTCTTCTGCTCGACTTCTGGTCGGCCCTCATCGCCCTGCTCGTCGTGCCCCTCATCCCGATCTTTATGATCCTCATTGGCCGATTCACCGAGGCGGCCTCCCAGGACAAGCTGGACTCCATGAAGCGCCTGACCGCCCAGCTTCTCGATCTCATGTCCGGCCTGCCCACACTGCGTGCGCTGGGACGCGAAAAAGGCCCGCGCGCTCACCTGCGCAAGCTCGGCGAGGCAAATACGAAGGCGACCATGGCGACCCTGCGCGTCGCGTTCCTCTCCGGCGGCGTCCTCGAGTTTCTCACCACGCTGTCGGTGGCCCTCGTGGCCGTCGAGGTCGGTATGCGACTGGTGTTTGGCCACATCTCACTGTTCCACAGCCTGGCCGTCATCATGCTGGCCCCCGAGGTCTTCGAGCCGCTGCGCCAGGTCGGCGCGCAGTTCCACGCCTCGGCCAATGGCGTGACCGCCTCGAAAGCCGCCTTCGACATTATTGAAGCGGCCGACGACGTGGACGCCCCCGGAAGCACGCCATGCCCCGACATGAGCCGCACCGACATCGTCCTCGACGGCGTGGGGGTGCGCGCCCGCGGCACCTGGGGCCCCGCCCCAACCTCGGGCGTCATCCGCCCCGGAACGGTCACCGCCTTCGCTGGCCCCTCCGGCGCCGGCAAGTCCACGCTCGTCGCCTGCCTGCTGTCCGACATAACCCCGGACGCTGGCCAGATCCGCCTGCGCGCCCAGGCCTCGTCCCGCGACGACGAGGGCCTGGCCCTGACCGACGTGGATCCCACCTCGTGGCGTTCCGTCATCTCCTGGGTACCCCAGTCCCCCACCCTGGTGCCCGGCACGATCCTGGACAACATGGGTGACCTGCCCCAGCGCGACCTGGACGAGGCGGCGCGGGCCACCGGTTTCGACGCGGTCCTGGCGACCACCCCCGACGGCTGGAACAGCACCATCGGTTCGGGAGGCGTGGGCCTGTCCGTCGGCCAGCGCCAACGCCTGGCCCTGACCCGCGCGCTCGCAGCCAGGTCCCAGATAGTCGTCCTGGACGAGCCAACCGCCCACCTGGACGCCGTCAGCGAGGAGACCGTCGTGCGCGCCATCCACGCGATGCGCGAGGAAGGCCGCACGGTCATCGTCATCGCCCACCGCAACGCCATCATCGAGGTCGCCGACACGATCATCGACGTGGCGCATGCCGACGAGGAGGCACTGGCATGAGGCTCTTCTTGACCCGATCCGAATCCGCTGCCCTGCGCCGATGCATCGCCATGCTCCAGGTCTCGCGCTCAGGATTCGCACTGTCGCTCCTACTGGGCGTCACCGCCCTGGGCTCGGCCATCGCGCTGGGCGGCACCGCCGCCTGGCTTATCGCGCGCGCTTCCCAACAGCCACCCGTCCTGTACCTGACCGTCGCAGCCACGTCAGTGCGTCTGTTCGGCGTCTCGCGCGCGCTCGCTCGCTACCTGTCACGGCTGGCCTCGCACAAGGTCGCTCTCGAAGGCATGGACGCCCTGCGCGCCAACCTCTACGACCGCCTGTGCGAAGAGCCCGCTTCCTCCCTGTCTTCTCTGCGCCGCGGCGACCTGATGACCCGCGCCGGGGCCGACGTCGACGAAGTCGGCAACGTCGTGGTCAAGACTCTGCTGCCCTCCCTCGTCGCCCTCGTGGTCGGCGTGGGCACGGTTGGCGTCGTCACCCTCATCTCCCCGCCGGCCGGCCTCGTCCTGGCGCTGGCTCTCATCGTCTCGGGAATCGTCGCGCCCGCGCTGATCGCCCGGTCGGTGCGCCTCGCCGAAACCCAGGGATCTACCGCCCGCACCGACATCGCGGCGACGACGCTGGCCGTCCTGGAGGGCGCCACCGAGCTCTCCCTGGCCGGAACGCTCCCCCACGCCCGCACAGGTCTGGACGGTGCCGAGGCCGAGTTGGCCGAAGCGATTGGCCGCTCGGCGAAGCTCTCGGCCCTGGCTCGCGGCCTCGACGTGTGCGCCATGGGGGCGGCCGTCATCGGCGCCCTGCTCATCGGGATCCCGCAGACCACGTCCGGTGCGCTCGCACAGGTGCTCCTCGCCGTTATCGTCCTGGTCCCCCTCTCCTCCTTCGAGGGCGCCGCCGAGCTGGCCCCCGCCGCCGCTCAGCTGGTGCGCAGCGCTCAGGCCGCCGAGCGTATCTGCGCGCTGTTGAGCGACCAGGGCGAGGTGCGGTTCCACGATATTCCGGCTGGCGAGACCGTCATCGAGGCACGCGACCTGGCGATCGGCTGGCCCGGCGGCCCCACCCTGGCCACCGGCATCTCCCTGACGCTGCGCCCCGGTTCCTCCCTGGCCATCGTCGGCGCCTCCGGCATCGGCAAGACCACCCTGCTGGCCACGCTCACCGGCGTCATCCCGCCCAAGTCGGGGCAGGCCCTCATCAACGGCGTACCCGCCTGGGGCGCCGACCGCGATCAGGTGGCCGCCCACGTCACGATGACGGCCGAGGACGCGCACATCTTCGCGACCACCATCTTCGAGAACCTACGCGTCGCACGCGCCTCCCTCACACGCGACGAGGCCAGCGCCCTCCTCGCGCGCGCAGGCCTTGACGAGTGGATCGCCACCCTGCCCGAGGGCATCGATACCACGATCGGTTCGGGAGGAACCACCGTGTCCGGCGGCGAGCGCCGTCGCCTCCTCATGGCCCGCGCGCTCGCAGCCCCGGCCCCCATCATGGCCATCGACGAGGCCTCCGAACACCTCGACGCGGCCACCGCAGACAGGCTCATGGACACTCTCCTTGCCCCCTCACCCACGCACGCTACCCTGGTCGTCACGCACCGTCTCAGCGCCCTCGACCAGGCCGACCACGTCCTCGTCCTTGCGGCGCCCGAACCCGGAGCGTGTGCCCGCGTGGCCGCGCGCGGCACCCACGCCGACGTCCTCGACGCCCTACCCGCCTACCGCTGGGCCCTCGATCAGGAGGAACAATGAGTCACGATCACACGGACTTCACGCTGCTCAAGGCCGCGCTGGACCTGACCAGCTCGCTGGACCTGACGGCTGGCCTGCAAAACTTCGTCAACCAGGCGTGCGCACTGACCTCCTCGCCGCACGCGGCGCTCGCGGTCCTCGACACCTGGGGGGCGACCACACTCCAGCTCGAGCACCACGATTCGCGTCCGGCGCCCGAGGTCCCCGAGGCTCTCACGACGGCGATCCCGGTGGCCAGCCCCCTCCTCGTCAACTCCCCCGCGGATGCGCCGGACCTTGACCTGCCCGCGGACACGCCGCCGTTCCTGGGCGTATCGGTCCTGGTGCACGAGCAGGTCTACGGGCGGCTGTACCTGACGGGCAAGCCCGGAGGGTACACGAGCAAAGACGCAGCCGTGGTCGCAGCCCTCGCTCCCGCCGCCGGCATCGCCGTCGAAAACGCACACCTGTACGCAGACTCTAAGCGCACCGCCCGCTGGATCAGTGCCTCCCAGTCCCTGACGACGACGATGCTTGAGGGCGCCGACGAGGAAGAGGCCCTCGAACTCATCGCCAAGACCGTGCGCGATGTCTCCCATGCCGACACGGCGATCATCGTCTTGCAGTCCGTGGGTGACACGTGGGCCGCCGAAATCACGGACGGTAAGAACGCATCCGCCCTGCTGGGCCTGACCTTCCCGCCCGAGGGACGCGCCATGAGCGTCCTCCACGAGGGCACCGGCATGATCGTCGACTCGATGTCGCGCGCCCAGACGATGCGCGTGCCCCAGCTGGCCGCCTTCGGTTCCGCGCTCTACGCTCCCCTGCGCTCGAGGGGTGTTTCCTCCGGCGTCCTCATTCTCCTACGGCAGATCGGTGCACCCGAGTTCGACGCCTCCGAGCTATCCCTCGCCGAATCGCTGGCCTCCCAGGCGACGCTGGCCCTCGAGCTGGCGTCGGCCCGGCACGCCCAAGACGTCGCCGCCCTGCTCGACGAACGCGACCGCATCGGCCGTGACCTGCACGATTTCGCGATCCAGCAGCTTTTCGCGACCGGCATGGCCCTGGACGCCGCCAAGCAGAAGGTCGCTGGCGGCCAGGTCGATCCCGTGGCCATCGAATCCCTCATCGACGACTCGCTCGCCTCCATTGACGAGGCCGTGCGTCAGATCCGCACGATCGTGCACAACCTGCGCGAGCGAGACAAGGCGGTCGGCCTGGTCGAACGTATCCGCCGCGAGTCTTCCCTGACGCGCTCCGCCCTGGGGTTTGCCCCCTCGCTGCTCATCACGCTGGACGGAGATGCGATTAACTCCGACCTGGACAACGAGCTGGTCGTCATCGACGAGTTCGACGGGCGCGTGGACCCCGACCTGTCCGACGACGTCGTGGCCATCGTTCGCGAGGGCCTGTCGAACATCGCCCGGCACGCCCACGCGACTGCCGCGACCGTGTGCGTGGACGTGTCCGGGCAGGGCAAGTCCGGCCGCGTGCGCATCCTGATCACCGACGACGGGCGCGGTATCGACCCCGAGCGCACGCGCAACTCCGGCATGGCGAACATGGCCGAGCGCGCCCGCCGCCACCGCGGCACCTTTGACGCGGACCCCGGCGAAGGCGGGGTTGGCACACAGCTGCGCTGGATCGCTCCCCTGGAGTAAGTAGATTCGCCTGTTGATGGACGAGGCTGGGGTGGCCTTCCGCGTGGAAGGTCACCCCAGCCTCGTTGTGCGGCGGTGAGCGTCGCGCCTCACCGTCGTGGTGTGATCAGCGCATCCACTCACCCGTCGCAGCGAAGCGGTACCAGGTGCCACCTATCTGACGCCAGCCGGTGGCCATCGCCCCGTTGCCGTCAAGGTAGTACCAGGTGGCGCCCGCCTGGAGCCAGCCGGTGTGCATGGAGCCGCCCGCGTCGAAGTAGTACCAGCTGTTGCCGACGTGCTGCCAACCGGTGGCCATTGCGCCATCCTCACCCATCATGTACCAGCGCGACCCCAACTGGAGCCAGCCGGTGTGCATGGAGCCGGAGGGATCGAGGTAGTACCAGGCGGTGCCAGCACTCACCCAGCCGGTAGCCATGACGCCGCCGTCGGAGAAGTAGAACCACCTGTCGGCGACCATCGTCCAGCCGGTGGCCATCGAACCCGTGTCGGGCATCAGGTAGTACCAGGCTCCCCCCTGGTCCAACCAACCGGTGACCTGCACGCCCGCGCTGTTGTGGTAGTGCCAGGTGCCGTCCCAGTACACCCATCCGGTGAGCATGTAGCCGTTCTGGTCGAATCGGAACACTCGCCCGTCCAGGGTGAGGGCCTCGTTCTTGGCGTAGTCGCCGCCCGTGATCTTCCACCACCAGCCGACGCCGTTGTTGACCCACATGCCGACCGTATGATCGGGCGTGGGCGTGGGATCCGGCGTGGGATCGGGCGTAGGCGTGGGAACCGGCGTGGGATCGGGCGCGGGCGTGGGATCCGGCGTGGGCGTCGGGTCGGGCGTAGGCGTGGGATCGGGCGTAGGCGTGGGATCGGGAGCGGGTTCCTCGGCGAGTGCCAGGGTCACCAGACCCGATTCACTCACCCCAGCCTCGTTCAGGGCAGTCAGGCGCACGATCGCGCCGTCGTACTCCCCATCAACCGTGAGCGTGATCTCCGCGGCGTTCTCGTTATCCAGAATCGCCCAGGACTCCGAGCCGGGTCTCTTGATCTGCCACAGCAGCGTCGGCATGGGCTTTCCGCTCACCTCGGCCTTGATCGTGACCTGCGTGCCCTCCTTGGCGGTCACCGTGCGGAAGGCACCGTCACCGCTGATCTGCGCATCCTCGGCAGAGCTGGCGCTCACCATCAGGGGCTGGATGACGGGTGCTTCCTGCTCGCCGGGATCGGGATCGGGGGTCTGGGCGGCGAAGGCCTCGACCTCGGCGAGCGCAAACTCACCGTATTCGGTGGGCTGAAGCACGCGGATGTAGCGGGCCTCGAAGCCCTCGAAGTCGACCGTGGACGGACGGGCGCCGACACCGTCAACCTTGATCATGTGGACGCCGTCGACGGCCCCCACCGACGCGGGGTTGAAGGTGGCATCGAGGTGCTCACTCGAGGCGATCACCCAGAAGTCGTGGAGGCGCTGGTCGCAGGGCGTGCCCTGGCAGTTGTCCGAGGAGGATCGGTTCCACACGTTGACGACGCCGAGGGGGTGGCTCTCGCCCAGGTCGACCTCCCACCACGGGTTGGCCTGCTGACCGGTGTGGGACACGGAGCCGTTATCCCACACGCCGTCTGTGTTGCCGTCGACGGCGCGCTCGGCCTTACCGCCCCAGCCGGTGGAGGACTGGGAGGCTGCCTTGTGCAAGGCCAGGTTCTCGCTACCCTTCGTCACGCTCAGCGTGGCACGTTCGGAGGTCACCGAGCCGTTGGCGTTGGTCGCCACGGCGTAGAACTGTGCGCCGTCGTCGGCCATGGTCGTCTCCAGGGAGTACGAGGCGTCGGTGGCGCCTTCGATCATGGTCCCCTCAGTCGCACCCTTGGGCACCCGGTACCACTGGATGGCAGCCGCAGGTCGGCCGGAGGCGACGACCGTGAAGGTGGCGATCTCGCCGTCGGTCACCGACACCGAGGAGGGCTGGGATGCGATGACGGGCGGCTTCGTCGCGGCGTCGTCTCCATAGACGTGAATCGTGGCGCTCGGCTCGCGCACGCCAATCGGGTTGGCGTAGTAGGAGGGGTGGGCCAGCTCGATGCGCAGGGGCGTGACCACTCCGGGGTACAAGGTGAATCCCTCACCGACCTCGCCGGCCTTGATCTGGGCACCCGTGACCTCCACGGCGGAGGTTCCCAGGGAGATCTTGTAGGTCGTCGTGTCGTCGAAGGTGCCGTTGAGCGACAGGGTCAGGTCGCCGATGCGTCCGCCACCCTCGTTGACCAGGTAGGCGTCGTAGACCTGTGCTCCGGAGTATCGCAGCGCGGAGGCTCGACCGAAGAACTTGGAGGACGAGATGGTCGCTCCATCTGTCACCGAGACCGTCTCGGGCGGAATGTAGGTGGGTTCTGCGTCAAAGCTCACCTTGATGACGGCGCGCATATTCGGCTCCGGGTTCTCCCCCGACATGGTCACCGTCAGCGTGGTGCCGTCCTGGGTGAAGTCGAGGGAGCGGTCGGTGCCGTCCACGCTCACGCCGGTGACATGCCCGCCGACTCCGGGCAGGGTCAGCGTCTTGCCTGGGCTCCACAGCTCGGGGAAGAAGTACAGGTCGTTGCCCGTGGTCATGACCTTGCCCCAGTTGGGGGCGGGGTACCAGGTCGGGCGCGCTCCCGTGATGGCGTTCGGGTGGCGTGCCATCCACTGTCCGACATCGGTGACGACGTCGGCGTCGAACGGGTCGATCGTGCCGTCACCCTTGGGACCGATGTTGTAGGCGAATTGTCCGCCCGAGGCGATCGTTCCGATGAGGTTGTTGACGAGCTCGCGTTTCTTGTAGCTCTTCGCGTTATCGTCGCGGTTCGCCCACGAGCAGTATCCCCAGCAGGAGGGGAAGATCGAGCGGATCGACTCCCAGGGACCCATGTGGAAGTCCGTCGTCACCGAGTTGTCGCCGCCGACCTCGAAGTCACCGGCCTTGTTCCACACGCGCGAGTTGACCATCGTCTCGGGCTGGAGTTCGTGGACCCACTGAGCCATGCGCTGGGATTGCTCGGCCGTGGGGCCGCCCATATCGAACCACAGCTCTGCGATCGGGCCGTAGTTGGTGAGCAGCTCGGTGAGCTGGGGCTTGATGACGGTCGTCATCAGCTCTTCATCAATGGGGTTGACGTTGCCGTAGGGTTCGGGTGTCTGCTTCGTCCAGTCGATGATCGAGAAGTAGAAGGCGAGCTTGACTCCGAGCTTGTTGCACTCAGTAGACAGCTCCTTCATGGGATCCTTGCCGTAGTTGGACTGCTTGACGATGTTGTAGTCGGTCGTCTTCGTGTCCCACATGGCGAAGCCGTCATGATGCTTGGACGTGATCATCAGGTAGGTCATGCCCGAGTCGTGGACCGTCTTGCAGATGGCTGCGGCGTCGAAGTTGGCGGCCAGGTCCTTGGCCTTGGCCAGGTAGTCGTCGGTGGGGATGTTCTCCCAGGCCTTGATCTGCTCGGGGTAGCCCATGCCCTGGCGATGGCCGTTGTAGTACCCGCCGTAGACGGAGTAGACGCCAAAGTGCATGAACATGCCGTACTGGAGGCGCTGCCAGTTGGCGATTTTCGGGGTGACGCTGAGGGGGACCGCTGCTGGGATGCCGGTGGGTTGCGGTGGCGCGTCGGCGTATGTGGGGGCGCTCAGGGGTGCGAGCACCAGCGCCGCGGCCGCCGCGCAACCGACAAGCGTTCGCTTGAGGTTCACGGGGTGTCCTTTCAAGGGGGTGTGTGGACTGCGGTGTCCGTCCTCGTCGATGAGGATGAGGCGTACGTTACTCCTTGTAAGTTATCCATGAACCAGTTTGATAGTAGCTTTCCGACAAATCAGGGATTCCCCTGATTTGAACGAAACTCTCATGGCGATATTAATTGAGGGTGCTCCCTAGACGCGAGTGAGCGGGCCGGACGCTCCGACCCGCTCACTCACGCTCTTCTCCAGCCTCATGGACGAGGCCTGGGCTCAGTTACGCCACGCGGCTGCCCTCTGCCCGGCCACCCATGCGGCCACCTGCGTGCGACGCTGCAGGCCCATCTTCGACAGGAGGGACGTGATGTGGTTCTTCACCGTCTTCTCCGCCACCCCGAGCTTTTCGCCGATCTCGCGGTTCGACAGGCCATCGCCGATGAGGTCCAGGACCTTGCGCTCCGAGGGAGTCAGGTCGGCCGTCGGATCCTCGTGGTCGACGCGCCGACGCGTCAGGGTGCGCTCGTCGAGCAGCACGCGGCCGTCAGCAACCGCCTTAATGACGTCGGTGATCTCAGCGCCGCGCACCGTCTTGAGGATGTACGCGCGCGCACCGGCCTCCAGGGACTCAGCCAGGGCCTCGTCGTCGTCGAAGGAGGTCAGGACGACGGGCAGGATCTGCGGGTGGGAGGCGCGCAGGGAATTCATGATGTCGATGCCGGTGCCGTCGGGCAGCTGCAGGTCGACGAGGATGACGTCGGGGCGCACCAGGTCGGCGCGACGCACGGCGTCCGCGACCGAGCCGGCCTCGGCGACGACTTCCAGGGACTCGTCGCGATCGACGATTTCAGCAATACCGCGTCGAACGATCTCGTGGTCGTCGACGATCATCACGCGCGTGCGCGCAGAAGTATTTTCACTCACGAGTTCATACTATCTGTCGGGAGGGCAAACGCCCTCGTGTCTCTCTTACTAATCCTCCGGGGAGAAGCGTTTCATCGCGTCCTGCGCGGCCGCATTCTCGGCGTGTTTCTTTGACGAGGCCTGACCCGAGCCCACCGCGTCAGTGCACTCCGAGACGAAGGCGTGCGCGGTAAAGACGCGCTGGTGGTCTGGGCCCTCGCCCTCCACCTCATAGGTGACGTCCCCCAGGCCCTCGGACTGCGAGTATTCCACGAGGAGGGTCTTCCAGTCCTGGTGGTGGCCGCGCGCGGGGGCGTCCACGAGCAGGAAACGCAGGCGCGCCAAAACGACGCGGCGCGCCTCCTCTAGGCCGTTGGTCAGGTACGTGGCGCCGATGAGCGCCTCGAAGGTGTCGGACAGGATGGAGTCCTTCTCACGCCCCCCGTGCATGGATTCGCCTTTGCCCAGGAACACGAAGTCGCCCAGCCCGATGCGACGGGCCGCAGCCGCCAGGGGCTGCTGGGAGACCGTGGCCGCGCGCATGCGCGAGAGGTCGGACTCTGCCACGTCCGGGTACTGCTCGTAGAGCTTTTCGGCGATGATGATCGACAGGACCGAGTCGCCCAGGAATTCTAGGCGCTCGTTGTTCGCGATGCCGCCGGCCTCGTTCGCGTAGGAGCGGTGCATGAGCGCGAGCTTCAACAAGGGAGCGTCGATGTGCGTGCCCCACGCCTCTACGAGCGCGTCGGTGTCGGTGCGCGGCGGGACGGGAAGGTGCTTTGAGCGGGCCATCACGATCGCCCCGGCTCGGCGGTATCACCCAGCAGGGATGCCAGGGAGGCCAGGCGCGGGTCGACGACGAAATGATCGTGATCGGCGGGCAGGTCGGCCCATTTCTCGCCGCACACATCGCACAGGCCCGCGCAGTCGGAGCTGCACAGGGGGCGCGGGTCGACGAGGGTGACAATGGCGTCACGCAGCTGCGTTTCAATATTGATGGTGTCGCGCTCGCCGATGACGAACAGGTCGTCGGCGTCCTCGTCCTCCTCGTCGGAGGGCGTCAGCGCGGGCGCGCCGGGCTCGAAGTACACCTCCGCGCCGGACACGTCGTGGTGATCGCGCACCTCATCGAGGCATCGCACGCACTCGCCCACCAGGTCCACGGAGGTGGCGACCTGGACGAGGACGCCGTCTTCGACGCTGGTCAGGTCGACGGAGACGTCCAGCGGCGTGCCGGGGGCCACCGCCATCGAGGGGGTGCCCAGGTCATCCGGGGCTCTCCACACGATGTCCTCGTGGAGGGTGGATCCCAGGGCGCGCGGCAGGCGCGCCAGGGACAAGGTCAGGGTCTTGTCACTCATTGCTCAGGTCCACATCGGTGACGTCGACGCCGCGACGTTCGGCGATCGCGCGGCGACCGGCCTCCGTGCGGCGCGACACGTCGGAAATGAGGCGCGCGAGTTCGTCGAGGGAGGAGGCCACGTAGTCGTCGGCACCCTCGCGCAGCTGGGTCGCCGAGCGCTTGGCCTCTGAGACGATCTCACGGGCGCGGTCCTCGGCCATGCGCACGATGTTCTCGGTGGAGACGATCCGCTCGGCCTGCGCGTTCGCGTCGGCGATGGTGGCCTCGGCGTCGGCGCGCGCCTGGGAGACCAGGGCGGTGGCCTCGGCGTCGGCGCGCGAGCGCGTGCGCTCGGCCTCTTCCTCGGCGTCGGAGCGAATCTGGGCGGCACGCTCGTTAGCCTGGTCGAGGGTCGAGGAAGCCCGCGAGTTCGCCTCGGCGATGCGCGTTTCGGCGGCGGAGTCGGCGCGCCCCAGGACGGCGTCCGCGTCGGCGACAACGGCGTCGGCGGCGACCAGGTCCTCGGGCAGGGCTTCGCGCGCCTGGTCGAGCAGGTCGAGGATCTCGGCCTTATTGATCATGATGCAAGCGGAGAGAGGAACCGAGCGGGAGGACTCGACGAGGTCTTCGATCTGGTCGAGAGCAGCGATGACGGTTGAGGGACCGTACACGGTCTCCTCGTTCCACTCGTCCTGGTTCTTGTCTGCGGGCGTGTCAGCCATGAGTCCCTCCTGCTTTCCACCGGGCATGATTCAGCTTCTATTGTCGTTCAAATAACGCACAATCGCTGGTGGGACATACCGTGAAACATCTTTTTTGAGGCTGAGAAGTTCGCGCACGGCGCTTGATGAGACGTGGCCGAGCCCCGGTCGTGTCGGGATCCACCACGTGTCTACTCCCCCCACCTCCAGGTTGAGCGCGGCCTGCGGGGCCTCGAAGTCCGTGTCCTGCGCGCCGCGGACCCCCTTGACGATGAGGGTCGCGCCCAGTCGGGCGGCCTCGTCCATCGTGGCGCCGCTCAGGGCGGTGACCTCGACGCCGGTCAGGTGGGCGGTTGCCTCACGAATGAGGTCGACGCGGTCTGCCGGCGCGATAAGCCCGCGCTTGGCGGGGTTGATGCCCACGCCGATGATGAGGCGATCAGCAACCGCGGCCGCCCGCTCGGCGACGTCTAGGTGTCCGTTCGTGAAGGGGTCAAAAGACCCGGGGAAGAGGGCGATCACTGCGGTCCCTCCTCCAGCAACGAGGCCGTGGCTTCCTCGGGTGCTTGTGCGGGCTCCTCGGCGTCTTCCTCAGGCAGGGGCGGGCCGGCGAAGTAGGCGACGGTTTCCCCCCAGGCGCGCGTGTCTTCCAGGACCAGGAAGGCCGGCCAGGTCGGGACGGGCGCGCGCGTGGAGCGCTCGACGACGACGAGGGCGTCGGGCCCGATCCACGGGGCGAGGCCTTCTAAGACCGCGGTCATCTCCTCCTCGGCGATGTCGTAGGGAGGATCGATGAAGACCAGGTCCACCTCGCCGCTCAACGGCTCGGCGCTGCGCCCACCCAGGTAGGCGCGGGAGTCGGCGGTCACGACGCGGGCGCTCAGTCCGGTGCTGCGCACGTTGGCGGTGGCCACCCGCGCGGCCCCGGAGGCCTTCTCGACGAGCGTGGCACTCGAGGCACCCCGGGACAGGGCCTCAAGGCCGAGGGCGCCCGTCCCGGCATACAGGTCCAGGACGGTAGCCTCCTCCAGAACGTTCATGTGGTCGAGGCGAGAAAACAGCGCCTCCCGGACACGCTCGGAGGTGGGACGAGTGCCGGACTTGGGCACGGCGAGGGTCCTGCCTTTGGCGCTACCTGCGACGATTCTGGTCATGCCACTACCCTACCGGGCGAGCTAGGAACGCTGCATCCATTCAAGCTGTCCGTCCCAGGCCGCCCGCAGGGCACGCTCCAAGTCGGGGTGGCCCCGCAGGGTCGGGTCCTGCGCGACCAGATCCTCGGCCTCGGCCTTAGCGGCGCGAATGAGCGCCTCGTCGCGGCGCACCGACAAGAAACGCAAGTGCGTGGCCGTGCCAGACTGATCGGCCCCAAGAACGTCACCCTCCTTGCGCAGGCGCAGGTCGGCCTCGGCCAACTCGAATCCGTCAGTCGTGCCGGCGAAGGCCGCAAGGCGTGCGCTGCCCGACTCCGTCAGCTCGTGGCGATGCATGGCGATGCACAGGGAGGGCAGGGAGGAACGACCCACACGCCCGCGCAGCTGGTGGAGCTGAGCGAGCCCGAAATGCTGAGCATCAAGGATCACCATGAGGGTCGCATCGGAGACATCCACGCCGACCTCAATGACGATCGTGGCCACCAGGAGCGGGGCGCGCCCAGTCGAAAAATCGTCCATGATCTGCGCCTTGAGAGCCGCGGGCGTGCGGCTGGTCAGCTCATGGATGGCGACCCCTTCCAGGGCCGGGTGAGCGCGCAGGTACGCGGCGACCTCGGCGACTGACGCGAGCGGCCGGGCACCCTCCTCCTCATCTCCAACGTCGTCAGACGCGTCGATGCGGGGGCACACGACGTAGACGCGCCTGCCCTGCGCGATCTCTTCGCCAGCGCGCGCCCACGTACGCTCCACCCAGGCGGCGTTGGCCGCGTCAGCCAAGTAGGTCGCCACGGGCGTGCGCCCCGACGGCATGCCGACCATGCGAGTGTCGTCAAGATCCCCAAAAACAGTCATCGCGATCGTGCGCGGGATCGGCGTGGCCGTCATGACCAGCTCGTGAACGCCGAGCCCGTCATCACGCGACCCACGCAGAGCGGCTCGCTGTTCGACACCGAAACGGTGCTGCTCGTCCACGACCACCAGGGCCAGGTCGGAAAAACGCACGCTGTCTTGGAACAGGGCGTGCGTGCCCACGACAATCAAGGGCTCGCTCGAGGCCATGGCCGCCGCAATCTCTCGGCGCGCGGCCGCCGTCGTCGAACCCGTCAGCAGGCGCACATCGGGAGCCTCATCGCCAAGAGGGGCGAGCAGCGCCCGCAGGGAAGCGACATGCTGCTCGGCCAACACCTCCGTGGGGGCAACGAGAGCCCCCTGGTGCCCGGCAGCCACCACCTGCATAAACGCGATCAGGGCCACCACCGTCTTGCCCGAACCCACGTCACCCTGCAGGAGGCGCCGCATCGGCACCTCTCCCGCCAGGTCCGCGCCGATCTGAGCCACAGCCTCGTTCTGAGACTCCGTCAGCTCAAACGGCAAGCTCGCGCGCACACGCGCCACCAACGGCGCCTCAGCCGGCGAGGCCAGAGCCGGGATCGACCGCGCACCGCGACGCCGAGCCGCAAGCCCCACCTGCAACACGAAGGCCTCCGCGAACGCCAAATCCCGGCGCGCCCGCTGATAGTCCTCATCCGACTCGGGCTGATGCAGCGCCCGCAGACAGCGCGCGTAAGAGTCAACGCGCTGGCGCTCGCGGACGGGTGCGGGCAGCGGCTCGGGCACGTCCGTGTCGTCAAGGTGATCGAGGACCATGCCGACGGCTCGCGCGATCGCCCAGGAAGTCAGCTTCCCGGTCGCGGGGTAGATCGGGATGGGCCGGGACGCGATCCGCTCGATGTCCTCACCGTCCACGCCCTCGAAGGAGGGGTGGGTGAGCTGGAGTTTGCCGCGGTACGCCCCGACCTTTCCGGCGAAGAGGAAGGACTGCCCCGGGGACAAGATGCGCTCAATGGGGATCAGCTTGAACTGGTTTTTCCCGAAAAAAGTCGCCGACAGGTACTGCACGCCGTCGGTGAGGGTGACCTCGAGGCGCACGCCCGCACCGCTTCGGTTAGCGATCAGGTGCGCGGCGACCACCTCGGCCAGGATCGTCACGTCCTCGCCCTCACGCAGGGAGGACAGGGGCGTGAGCCTACCCCAGTGGTAGTAGCGGCGCGGGGCGACCATCAGCAGGTCACCGACCGTGGCGATGCCCGCGCCCTCCAGCGCTGTGGCGGTCTTCTTGGGCAGGCGCAGGGCCAGGGGGATGTCCAGCGCGCTCACGGGGTGCACCCCGCCACCAGGCTCGGGCCCGACTGCCCGCCGTCCCACGTTTCCAAGTCGATCGAGGAGGACGCGTCGCGCGTGGACAGCAGCTGGCGCACGGTCGCCACCGTGTACGGGCCGTCGTCCTCACGCGAGATCAGCAGGCGCCAGACCCGTTCACCGCCTCGCGCGGCCTCAGCCATGGCCTCGGCGATTCCCTCGGGGTCCCCGTCACGAGGCAGTGGCGCGCTCGCGCTCGACGTCAGGGCCTCGTGGGCGCCGTCTCGCAGCATGCGGGCCAGCGTCGGGGCCGCCTCCACTCCCCCGGGCTGGGGCACGAAGAGGGGTGCGCAGGCGCGCGCCACCGCCAGCACGTCCAGGTCATCGCGGCTATCCGCGCGCAAAATCGCGGGCACGCCCGGCGTCGGCGAGGGCAGGACCGAGGCCACCGTTCCCACCAGGGCGGCGCTGGCCTCGTCGCAGGGGGCCACGAGGGTGACGCCCGTACGCGAGGCGGCCGCGGAGACGATGCCGACCGCGTCGACCGCGCTGGGCTCCAGGAAGACGACCGCGCCAGCGCGTGCCAGGTCCTCCACGAGGCCGGGGGCGCGCGTGCAGGCAATGACGCGTGCTCGCTCGACTCGGCGCATGGGACGGCGCTGGAGCAGGCGAACCCCGCGGTGCGTCAGCCCCTCGTCGGCCAGCTCGTCAATGCCGATCTGCGCATCCGGGCGCGCGTCGCTGACCTGGAAACGCACGACCTGCCCCGACGTCGGATGGGCCGCCAGCGGCGCGGAGGTGTCCACATGCAGGCGCCACTCCCCCATGCCGAACAGGTCGACGCGCCCCACGTAGGACAGACGCGCGCCCAAGCCGGACAGGCGCCCCAGCAACGCACGCAGGTCCTCCGAAGTCCCCTCGAGGATAATGTCCACCGTGAAATCGCGTCCCGGCGGAGGCGAGGCCGGCTCCGGTGCGCGCGACTGACGGCGCGCCAGGTCCGCCAGCATCGCCGTGAACGACTGCAAAATGCCCGCGTCTGCGCGCATCGACGCGTCAATGCAGGCCAGGACCAGGGCAATGAAGGCACCGCCCGGGTCGATGCGCCCCGTCGACTCGTTCGTCGCATCCACCAGGCCAATCTGAGCCTGAGTAGAAAAGCGGGAGAACACGTCCTCCACATCGGGCAGCGTGGGCCCCAGCTCCGCAAGCTCGCGCACGGCGCCGCCCAGCATCTCCGCCAGGGCATCCGACCACCCAATGTAGGAGGACGTCGGAACCAACGACGAGGCGAGCATGCGGCGCAGGGCTACCGGTGTCACCTCGCGGTCCTCCCCCAGGGCCCCGGCCCAGGCCTCGAAGAGGGCAGCCAACGCGACCCCGCTGTGCCCAACGCCCCGGCGAATCAGCGTCTCAACCCCCGCCTCAAGGGCCACGCGCAGGTGCGCGCGCGGCTCCAGTGAATCCATGGCGGCGGCCAGCGCGGCCATCGTCGCCGCCGCGTTCGTCCCCGTGTCGCAGTCCGCGCCATCCCAGCCGTCTAGGTCGTCAAGGAAGGGCGCGAGCCTGGCGGCCTCCTCAGCCCCGGCGCGACACGCCGCAATAATCACCGATGCGTTCAGTTCCATGACTCCCCTTTCCAGCCCTCCATTGTCCCCACGCCGCCCGCTGTGTGCGACCTGACACGAGCAAAACCGCGTGCGACTTGTTGAAAGCGCGCATCATCCGCTATTCTGTCATGGTTGCCTTCGGTTCAAGCACCGAAGGATGCGTTTCCCCGCGACCGTGGGGAGCCAAAGACTGAACTGGAAGACATACCGAGGAGAACATCGTGGCTGCCGTTTGTGACGTGTGCGGTAAGGGACCCGGCTTCGGCAAGAGCGTGTCGCACTCGCACGTTCGCACCAACCGCCGGTGGAATCCGAATATCCAGCGCGTTCGCGCCCTGGTCAACGGGACGCCCAAGCGCCTGAACGTGTGCACCAAGTGCCTGAAGTCCGACAAGGTTGCTCGCGCGATCTGACGGACCCTGCCGATGCCCCACCGGGCATAGGAAAAACGCCCGCGACAACTGTCGCGGGCGTTTGTTATACCCACATCATGGTGCGTGCGCGCGGATCAATGCGCGTTGTGCGGCTGGTAAGCCCACGGCACCACGCGTGTCCGGGACAGGTGCGATCCTCCGGGTATGGCGATGCCCCGCGACATCCGACCCGTGGAACGAATCGGCGCCGCGGGGCACACACCGATTAGAGAAGCTGAGCAGCCAGGTCGAGCGGGGTGCCGAACCTGTGGTTCGTGATCGAGACCGCCTGCTCGCGCAGGAAGGGCAGCAGCTCCGAGTGCGGGCACGCCGTCACGGCGCCCGTGTACAGGGCGACGTCGGGGCTACCCCAGCTCGCGCGGGTCGCACGGTCCCAACGCTGCGCCGACGCTTCCTCGCGCGGGCCGAGGATACGCACGCGCATCCCCAAGCCACCCGAGTTCGACACGGTCGCCAGGCGAGACTCCCAGGCGCGCGCATCCTCGACGCTGACCTCAACGCCCGCCGCGAGCAGGACCGACATCAGCGGCGCGGGAAGCTCCTGCGCGACGGAGACGCCGATGGGGCCACCCGCGAGGAGGCCTGCCGCCAGCACGCGGGCGACGTCCGCCAGAGCGGTTCCGTCCCCGGCGCGCAGGAGGACCGGAGTGGCGCGGTAGCGCAGAATGTTGCGCTCGCACGCCATGCCGGTGACGTCGCGGTTTGCTCCGTAGTCACTCTCCCAGGCGCTGGCGTCCGCCGCGACGGCACGGCGGAGCTCGGCCAGCTCGGCGGCGCTCAGCTGATCGCGCACCGCGTCGCACAGGGCGCGCACGCGCGGGGCGAGGGTCGGCGTGCTGTGGGCGGCCTCGGGTGCTGCCGCGCCCTCGGGGGCCGCTTGCACCTCGCCGAGGCCCAGCAGGTAGGAGGGGCCTCCGGCCTTCGTGGTCGAGCCGATCGCCGAGCGCTTCCAGCCGCCGAAGGGCTGGCGGCGCACGATAGCACCGGTGATGCCGCGGTTGACGTAGAGGTTACCGGCCTCGATACCCTCGAGCCACAGCGCCAGCTCCTCGGTGTCGAGCGTGTGCAGGCCGGAGGTCAGGCCGTAGTCGACCTCGTTGACTACCTCGATGGCTTCCTCGAGAGTATCCACGCGCATCACGCCGAGGACGGGCGCGAAGTACTCGGTCAGGTGGAACTCGCTGCCGGGCACAACACCCGCACGGATACCAGGGGTCCACAGGCCGTCGCCCAGGTAGCGCGGCTTGAGCACCCAGTGCTCGCCCTCGCCCAAGGTCGTCAGGCCGCGCACGGCCTTCTCATCATCGGGAACGACGACGGGACCCACCTGGGAGTCGAGGGAGGCGGGGCCACCCACCCGCAGCGAGGCGGCCGCGTCCACGAGCTGGCGGGCGATGCGCGCCGACTTGCCGGCTGATCCGACGAGGACCAGCAGGGAGGAGGCCGAACACTTCTGTCCCGCGTGGGCGAAGGCCGAGTGCACGACGTCGCGCACGGCCAGGTCGGGGTCGGCCGACGGCGTGACGATGATGGCGTTCTTACCACTGGTCTCGCCCAGCAGGTGCATGTCGGGCTTCCAGGAACGGAAGAGGCGGGCCGTGTCGTAGGAGCCGGTCAGGACGACGCGGTCCACGGCCTCGTGCGTGACGAGGTAACGCGACACGTCCCCATCCTCGAGCGGCGCGAGCGCCACCAGGTCCTTGGGAATCCCGGCCTCGTGGAAGGCCGCGACGAGCTCCGCCGCGCAGCGCTTGGCGGGAGGGGCCGGCTTGAGGATGACGGCACTGCCCGCGGCCAAGGCGGCGGCGACGCCTCCCACCGGGATCGCGACCGGGAAGTTCCACGGCGAGGCGACGACGGTGACGTCCACGGGCACGAAACGCGCGCCCGCCATGTGGGCCTCGTCGAAGAGCTCCAGGGACGCGTTGGCGTAGTGGTGACAGAAGTCGATGGCCTCGCTGACCTCGGGGTCGGCCTGATCGATGGTCTTACCGGCCTCAGAGCCGGCGACCTCGATGAGCTCGCCCCGGCGGGCAGCCAGGACGTCGCCGACGCGGTGCAGCGCGGCCGCACGCTCCTCGGGAGCCAGCCCCTGCCACGCGCGGGCGGCACCGGCGCTGGCCTTCACGAGGGCGTCGATCGCCTCGTTCGTGGCCAGGGCCTGCGCACCGACGCGCACTGCCTCAACCCCGAGGGTCGAGGCCGGGATAGCGGCAGCGATGTCGCGGGCCCACTGGCGGTTGGCCGCCAGAGCCGGATCGGAGTCGGCCTCCGAGGCGAAGGGACGCCGGGCGCGCTCGGCAACACTGCCCTGCTCGGCGGGGACACCGGCCTTACGCTGCGCGAGGCGATCCTGCCTGCGGTTGGGAGCGGGCACGGGGGCACCGGGGTCGACGTTGGACAGGGCCGCCAGGAAACGGTCGCGCTCACGAGCGAACACGTCCTCGTTCTTGGCGATGTCGAAGACACCGGACATGAAGTTCTCGGGGGCAGCGTTCTCCTCGAGGCGACGCACGAGGTAGGAGATCGCAACGTCGAACTCACGCGGGTTAACGACGGGCACATACAGCAGCAGGGAGCCGACGTCACGGCGCACGACCTCCTGGATGCCCGTGGCCATGCCGGAGAGCATCTCGAACTCAACGCTGTCCTCCACGCCGCGCGCGGCGCGCAGCTCGTAAGCGAAGGCAATGTCAAAAATGTTCTGACCGGCCACACCCAGCCGGATAGCGCGGGTGCGCTCGGGGGTCATCGCCCATTCGAGCATACGCTTGTAGTTGGTGTCCGTGTCCTGCTTGGACGGCCAGGTCGTCAGCTCCCACCCGTGGATTTCGGCGTCCACCCTCTCCATGGACAGGTTCGCGCCCTTGACGACGCGGACCTTGATGCGCGAGCCGCCCGCATCCACGCGCTTGCGCGCCCATTCCTGGAGACGCTGGAGGGCGCCGAGGGAGTCGGGCAGGTACGCCTGGAGGACAATGCCGGCCTCGTAGCCGCGCATGTCGGGCTGGTCGAGGATCGAGGTGAAGACGGCGATCGTCAGGTCGAGGTCCTTGTAGTCCTCCATGTCGAGGTTCAGGAAGGTGCCATTGTCGCGTGCCAGGCGGTACAGGGGCGCCAGGGCGCTCACGCCGTGGGCGACAACCTCCTTGAAGCCCCACGGGTTGTGCGGTCCGGTGACGGCCGAGACCTTGATGGAGACGTAGTCGACGTCCTCTCGCGTGACGAGGCGCGAGACCTCGGCCAGGCGGTGGGCCGCTTCCTTCTCACCGAGGACGGCCTCGCCCAGAAGGTTGACGTTGAGGCGGTTCCCGCCCTTGCGCAGGCGAGCCAGCGCCGGACCCAGGCCCCGATCCGTCGCGTCGACGACGAGGTCGCCGACGATTTCACGGAACACTCGGCGCGCGGTGGCCGTGACCGTGCGGGGCGCGAGGCGAGAAGCGGTCGAGCCCAGGCCCATCGCGGCGGCGAGTGCCGGGGGCAGGAAGCTCTTGCGGCCCGCCGACAGGCGCTTCATCGCCGCGCTGGCCACATCCAGGTCCGCGGGGCGAACGACGTCATCGACGAAACGGGTGGTGAAGGTCAGGCCGTCCGGATCGGCGAGGATTCGCGACAGCAGCTTGGCCGATTGCGGCGTCGGTTCGTGGGCGGATTCGTCGACCCAGCGGCGGGCCCGGACAATTGCCCGCTCCCCCAGGGCCCACAGGTCATCGGGGCAGCGACGGGCGGTGGAATTGTGGCTCGGCGGGGCGGGAACAGCGGTGTTCGTCATGCGTAGTCCTCCAGGCGTGAGTAAGCGTCGGATCATCCGCGTCACGTGCTTGATCAACCCTGGGCACGTGTCGCCAGACTCCCGACATTGTGAAGCATGCTGGTTTGTCTATCCTAACCCGCATGCCCCCTATCTGGAGCGGCAGGAAGCGCGCACGGAGCGACACAAACAAGGGACCTAAGCCCCAAACCGCTAGCAATCCTCACTAACACCCCAACGCTGTGATGCACTTCACTGCTTGCGGGCTTCTCTCCACGTCGGCAACCCCGGCCTCGTTCACGGACGAATGAGCCAGCGATCCTTCACGTCAGCGACCATCCCGGCCATCACCTCGCGCATATCAACATCCGCCCCACCGTCCGCACGCGAACACAACCACTGGACCTGCAAGCCGTCGGACAACCCCACCAACTTGCGGGCAATCTTCTCGCTCGGAGCGCCGGGACGCACCTCGCCCATCGCCTTCCCCCGCTCAAGCGCATCCACCAGATACGAAATCGCCCCCAACAGGTGCTCACGGAACCACGGATGGGCCTGATGATCAGCATCGATAACCGCCGCCGACATCGCCGTGTACAGGGCAACCCCGTCAGGATGACGCTGGTTATGCGCGACCATCTCCACCCACGCGTCGAGCGCAGCCTCCGCGCTCGCATCACCCCCGGGAAGTCGACTCAACGTGCGCCGGTCGCGCTCCTCCAGGACGGCAGCCAGCAGCTGATCCTTGGAGGAATAATGGTGCAGCAGTCCCGCTTTGGAAATGTCCGAGGCCCGGGCAATGTCCGCCAGAGAGGTGGCCACGTAGCCCCGGGTCGAGAAAAGGGTCAACGCCTCAGCAAGAATCCGCGCTTTCTTATCCTCACTGCCAGCCTTCGGGCGGCCGGGCCGACGTGTACTCGTTGCCTGCGCGTCATTGCTCATCGGGACTGCTCCGCTCTCGCTGTGACAGAGTTACCAACAACCCATCATAGCGTGCCCGCGTGCGCTTGCCACCACTTTGGAAAATTAGCGCACAATAGCGCGGCGCGAGGCTCCCGCCCCGCGCCGTTCGCGCATCATCAGGCGAATGTCGCCTCGAGCTTCGGTTTGCCGTCCTCATCAACGAGGACCATGCCTGCATTGTCAGTCTTCACAACCACCTCCACGGTGCACTCGAACTCCTTCGGCTTCTTGTCGCGTCCTGTTTTATTCACGACCAAGAATGTCGCTTGCCCCGAATAGGTGCGCTCCCCCATGCCATTGGGCTTCATAGACGTAGGCAGGCTCTTAATCTCCTGTACGGTCCAACCCATGAACTCCATTCGCTGGGGGCATACCTTGTTGGCATTATCGGTGGCGGTTGCGCAGGAGTTCGTCAGGGCGACGGCCGCATCCAAGGCTGCCGAGGCCAGGGCATCGTTATACGCGCCCGTCAGCTTGACGCTAGAAGCAGCGACCCCCTTGGTATTGGAGACCATATCCGCCTTCACGCGCAGCGTGACGGGATCGGCATCGATGTAGTCGGTCGTGTCTGCGGCTGTGAAGGTGTAGACGCCCGGATAGAACATGTAGTCCGTGCCGTTGGTCATTACTCCCGTATTGATCGCCCCCTTCACGCCTCCGACCGTAAAGTACGAGACCTTCTTGCCGGTGACGTTCACGCGCGCGATCAGGGCGTTTTGCATCTTCCAGTTCTTCAGCACGCCAAACGTGGGTTCTGTGGCAATCAGGCCGAAGGAGTAGGTGAAGCGCTCTCCGTCGAGCTGCATCGTCGCCGTGACGGTGGTGACCTTATTTCCCCCGTAGGGCGTGGCAACGACGTCTTCGACGACAATCCGAGACTTGGCCGAGGCCATGACGTCGTTCGTCAGGAAGCCCCGCTGCTCATTGGGCAGGCCAGGATCGACCATCGCAGTGGCCGCGCTTGCGTTGCCGGCGGCCAGATAGTCCAGGTACTGGCGCACGGTGGCCTCGGGAGTGCGCGTCCAATTCGCGAACATGATGCTGAGGGCTCCCACACCGCCGAGCACTGCCAGGACGACAATTGTGACGATCGCCCGCTTGACGCGCCGACGACTCTTGTCCGACATGGGGGTGAAGGACACGGCCGGGCTCTGCGCGGGTGCGGCTGAAGCCTCAAGGAGTGCCTCGGGTGTGGGCGGGAGATCGATGCCGTCGGGCTCGGGGGCGGGGGGAAGGCCACCAGATACCGTCTGCTCGCTGTCTTCTGAGGCCTCGGGCGGCGGAGGGGCCACTTCGCCCGGAGAGGGAGGAGGCGTGCTCCCCTGATCTTTGTCCTCGCGATTGTCTTCCATCGTTGCTCCTCACTGCGCTGCGCGTCCGCCCTCAACCCACCGGTGGGTTCCTTGGCGTGCCTGTCGGGCGAAAAACGCACTAATTCTCTCATATGTGAAAATTCGGCTCAACCACCGTCCAACACTAGGAGGCAAGGCCCGGGCTACATCTGGCGGGCCCTGGCGGTTCGCGCAGGTCACGAGGCCTACTGTCCACGTGGACAAACGAAGCGGCGCGGGGCGTCAGCCCCGCGCCGCTCGCGTCTCAGTAACCGAAGCTCACCTTGAATTGTGGCTCGCCCGAGGCGTCTGTTTTGATCGCCCCGTTCTCATCGAGCATCACGGTTGCGGTCACCGTCGAGTCGACATCATGAGGTTCCTTATCCCAGCTGGACGTGCTCTGGATCGAGAACACTGCCTCCCCTGTGAAGCTGCCGTCATCGCCACGCTTCTTCATGGTGGCTGGCACCTTCTTGACCTGCAGGACGGACAGGTTCGTCGCTCGCACCGAGCTCGGGCAGGCCTGATCGATGTTGCCGGGGACGGTCGCGCACGAGTTCGTCAGGGCGACAGCCGCGCTCAGAGCCGCGTCCGTCAGCTTGGAGTTATAGTCTCCCTTGAGCTGGACGCGCTGGGCGGTATCCCCCGATCGGCTAGAGCCAGTCTCAGGCTTCACCCGCAGGGTCACCGGATCAGCGTCAACATACTCGCCCAGATCGACGGGAGTGAGAGTGTAGATGCCCGGGTAAAACACAAACTCGGTGCCGATGGTCATCTCGCCTGCGGGCACCGACGTCGTCACCTCACCGACGGAGAACTTCGAGACTTTCTCTCCCATGATGCGCACGGGCATGACCAGCGAGTTCTCGAGCTTCCAGTTCTTCAGTACACCGAACGTCGGCTTCGCGGAGGAGACGGTGAAGTTGTAGGTGAAACGCTCACCGTCGAGCTGCATGGTGGCGGTGACCGTGCGCGTCTTCGCGTCCTCGTTCGTATCGGCGACGATGTCCTCGATGACGATGCGCGCGTCGGCCGCGGCCATGACGTCGTCGGTGAGGAAGGCGCGCTTGTCGTTGGCCAGGCCCGGGTCTGCCATCGCGGTCGCTGCGCTGGCCTTGCCTGCGGCCAGATAGTCGAGATACTGGCGCACGGTCGCCTCCGGCGTGCGGGTCCAGTTCGCGAACATGATGCTGAGCACTCCCACTCCTGCGAGAACCGCGAGGGCTACGACAGCGATCACGCTTCGCTTGATGCGACGTCGGCTCTTCGTTGACATGGGTGTGAAGGCGATACCCCCGTTGGCCTGCGCAGCGGGCGGGACCTCGGCGGGGGGCGGCACCATAACGGGCACCTGCCCCGTCACCCAGGCCTGGGGTGCGGCGGGCACCGGTGCAGGGCTGGGCACCGGCGCCGCGGGAGCGTCGTGTTCTGGCGCGGGAGGCGGGGCAGTCATCCGCGCATCCGCATTGTCGGCGTGTGCATCCATTGTTTCTCCTCACTGTGCGACGGCTGTACCCGAGCTCCCACGCCTGGGATACGACGCGGACCACAGGGGCACAAACCTGATAATTTTCCCATAAGCATCATGGCACCTCAAGGCCACACGCGGCTCACGCTCCTGGAACGAGGCCGGGGCTGGGTTCCGGCGCACACACGCATGTCGCCCGTCCGCTGCACGGACGGGCGACATCACTGGTCGGAGTGTGATGATGACCTTAGAGGGGTGCGCTCACGAAGAAGTCAGGCTTGCCGTCCGGCGTGAGCTTGAGCAGCCCATCGTTGTTGAATTGGACGTTGACGACAACCTTCGAATCAACGTCGTGCGTTCCCGGCATGTAGTACATGGAGTACTTGTCGGAGTAGGTAACCTCGAACGTGACCGGCCCTTGGAAAACCCCCGGATCAGTGTGCATCGGTTCCAGCGATGTGGGCATCGTCTTGACGGAGATAGCGGTCACCGCGTCGTTTTGGAGAGCTAACGGGCAGTCAGTATTCAGGTTTCCCGGAATGGAGGCGCAGGAGTTCAGGAATTCCTTCGCGGACTCGAGCGCCGCTTCCTTCAGTTTGTCGCTGTAGGTTGCTTCCAGGGACACGTCGGCGGCATCAGCAGAGGAGGCGGTTCCACCGTGGACGCCGTCAAGGACGGCAACGGTCTTGGTGTTGACATCCACGTATTCGCTCGGGGCGACGGGCGTGAACGTGTAGACGCCGGGGTAGAAAAAGTACGTGGCCGGCTTACCAGAGACAAGCTTGCGCGGAGCGTCGGCACTCACCCCTCCGACGGTGAACTGGGTGTATCCCTGCGCGTCGACGCTGACCTGCGCAGCCAGGGAGTTCTTCACCGTCCAGTTATTGAGAACGCCCATCGTCGGCTTGTCCTTGGTCACGGTGAAGGCGTGGGTGAAGCGCTCCCCGTTGACCTGCAGGGTGGCCGACACCTGACGGGTTTCGGCGTCCTCATTCTTGTCGGCGGCCACTTCTTCGACGACCAGCAGCGAACTCGCTGAAGCCATGGCATCGTCGGTCAGAAAGACCTCCTGATCGTTCGGGGCGCCCGGGTCGACCATCGCCGTGGCCGCGCTGGCTTTACCGGCGGCCAGCAGGTCCAGGTACTTGCGCACCTCAGCCTCGGGCGTACGAGAACTATTAGCCACCTTGATAGCCACCACACCGGCGATGACCAGCACAACGAGGACGCCGACCAGAATCCCCACGAGCATGACCCGCTTCTTACCCCGGCCAGAAGAGGGGGTCGACGCCACGCTGCGCCCGGCAGGCACCGGTGGCCCCGGAATCGCAGGGCTCACAGGCGGTGCAGGTATCGGAGCCGCACTCACGTCATTCTTTTCAGTACCCATCAATTGCTCCTCACAACGTTTGACATTCAGCAGCCAGGATTGCAGTGCACTCTGTGCGCACCGTCATCCAACCACTCAGGCCTGCCCAGTATCACGCCGCGCATGCAACGAGTCAAAGAAGGATCACAGTGCGGATAGTTGGTGCCCGTCCGCTTCACGCGGACGGGCACCAGGTGTATAGGGACGGCGGAAGCGGACGTTAGAAGGCGAATTGCACCTTAAAGTCCGGCTTGCCATCGGCGGTCAGCTTCAGCACTCCGTCGTCGTCGAAACGCGCGTCAACATTCACCGTCGAGACGATGTCGTGCGTTCCTGCGAACAGCGTCCCCTCTGTCGTGACCGTGTATGCCACGCTCCCGGAAAATGACGTTGGATCAAAGCTGTACGAATCGAGAGATGTCGGCTTTTCTTTGATGGAAATAGCGGTGACGCTCTTTCCCCGAATCTGGTTCGAGCAGTCATCCCCCTGATTGCCGGGATAGGTCCCACACTTTTCAACGAGCGCCTGAGCTGCTTCGAGAGCAGCAGCTTCCAGCTTGTCGTTATAGGTCGCCTTGAAGGTGACGTCGCTCTTGCCATCGTCATTTTGAGTGCGCACGTCATCGAGCACGGAGACGGACGCGGGGGTGGTGTCAACATACTCGTTCGGCGCGACAGGCGTGAAATTGTATGTGCCCGGATAGAAGAGGAAGGAACGCCCTTCCATGTAGAGACTTGCTTTGTCAATGGAGGCCTTCGTCTCACCGACGGAGAACTGATCGATTCCATCACCGTCCACGGTCACAGGCACTGCCAGCGAGTCCCGAATCTTCCAGTTGTCCAGAACGCCCATCGTCGCATCGTCCGCAGTGACACGGAAGGCATGGGTGAAGCGTTCCCCGTTGACCTGCATGGTCGCGGTCACGGTGCGAGTGTCGGAATCGTCGTTCGTATCCGCGACGACGTCTTCGACGACCAGCCGCGAGGTTGCCGAAGCCATCACGTCGTCGGTCAGGAAGGTACGCTGATCGTTATCCACGCCAGGATCGACCATCGCCGTCGCCTCGCTCGCCTTACCGGCGGCCAGCAGGTCCAGGTATTTGCGCACCTCGGCCTCGGGCGTGCGAGAACTATTCGCCACCTTGATAGCAACGACGCCCGCAATCACCAGCACGACGAGAACACCAACCAGAACCCCGATCAGCTTCATGCGCTTACGCGCGCCAGGCGAGACCTGCGTGAAGGACACCCCCGCGGCGGGAACCCCACCGGGCCCCGGAACAGGCGCGGCACCGGGCCCGGGAATGGGAGCGGCACCGGGCCCCGGAACAGGCGCGGCACCGGGCCCGGGAATGGGGGCGGCGCCAGAAGTTGGGTCGACCCCAGCCGGGGACGGTGCAGGTATCTCGCTGCCGGTAGTTTCGCTATTGTCAGTACTCACGACTCGCTCCTCACGATGCGTTGATGGTCCGGGGCCAGCATCGGGCGACAAACACACCAATACCAACCACCAGTCAAAAAGACGTGCCCATGATCACACACCACCAACCGAGAGTCAAAGCTGTGTCACACTACGGATACGACGCGCTCCCCGACCGCCAAGCGATCGAGGAGCGCGACAGGTCGCACATGCCGGGGGACCTTAGCGGGTGAAACTCACCTCGAAGTCGGGCTTACCATCCTTGTCGAGCTTGAGCACTTGGTTGTCATCGAGCTGCGCGCGAATCTCCACCTTGGCCTCCACGTCTTGCGTGCCTGCCATGTAGTACTTGTTGGAGGACGTCACCGTGAAGACGACAGTCGCGCGAAAGAACGTCGGCTGCTCCTCGGACACCGGCGCCAGCGCCTTCGGCATTGAGCCGCCCGTTACCGCGGTGACGGCATCGCTCTGGATCGCAAATGGGCACCAAGACTTCTGGTTGTCCGGAATGGTCGAGCAGGTGTCAACGGCCCGTTGCCCCGCCTCGATCGCGGCCGCCGTCAGCTTGGTGTTGTAGGTGGCCTTGAGAGTTACGACGTTGTCTCTGCCACCCAGCCCATCATCGAGGACAGAAACCGTCTCGGGGTTGGAGTCTGCATACTCGCTCGCCGCGATTGGCGTGAACGTGTAGACACCGGGGTAGAAGAGGTAGTCTTTCTCCTGGTCGTTACGGCCCGCCGCGGACGCATCGGCATTCACGCCGCCGACGCTGAACTGGGCGTATCCCTCGGCGTCAACGCTCACCCGCCCGGTCAGAGAATCCTTGACTGTCCAGTTATTCAGAACGCCCATCGTCGACGGCCCCTTCGTCACGGTGAAGGCGTGGGTGAAGCGTTCCCCGTTGACCTGCATGGTGGCGGTCACCATGCGCGTATCAGAACTGTCATTCTTATCGGCGACCACGTCCTCGACGACCAGCAGCGAGATCGCCGAAGCCATCACGTCGTCGGTCAGAAAGACGCGCTGATCATTATTCACTCCGGGATCGACCATCGCCGTCGCCGCGCTCGCCTTACCGGCGGCCAGCAGGTCCAGGTATTTGCGCACCTCGGCCTCGGGCGTGCGAGAACTATTCATCACCTTGATCGCCACCACACCAGCAATCACCAACACCACGAGGACGCCGACCAGAGCCCCAATCAGCTTCACGCGCTTCTTCCCCACAGCGGACACCGGCGCAAAAGCCACGCCTCCCCCGGCTGGCGTCGGCGACCCAGTAACCGCAGGGGTCGCAGGCGGAGCCGGTATCGGAGCCGCGCTCGCATCATTCTTGTCAGTGCCCATCATGCACTCCTCACAACGTTTGACATTCAGCAGCCGAGAGGCGGCACACTCTGTGATTCCGACCATCCGACCACTTGGGCGTGCCTAGTATCACACCACGGTCCTCACCAGTCAAAGACTGATCACAGTACGGATAAGCGGTGCCCATCGGTACCGTACGGAGAGCTACTCAGGTACCGACCATCTGTGAAGGCACCTAATAGCGGAAGGTGAGTGTGACGTCCGGTTTGCCGTCGGCAGTGAGCGTCAGCATCCCCTGATCATCCATTTCTGCCTCAACGATGACCGTTGTTTCTACTTCTCTCGTTCCGGTGGCGGAGGTAAGCTCGAAGACCATATCTCCTTCAAGCGTTCTGTCTGTCAGTCTGCGTGTGCTGAACTCGGCAGGCAGCTGCTTGATGACAACAGATGTCGCCGACGACGCACCGATCGCGTCGGGGCATCGGCTTGAGCTACTCCACTGACCAGGGACACAGGAGTTGATGCGTTCGCGAATCATCTCGTTCACCTCGTCCTTGAACTTGTCGGTGAAGGTTCCCACAAAGGTCACGTCGTCGTTCCCGCTGCCGATCGACGTACTGCGAACGGCGTCCCGAACGGAGACGGTTGCGGGATAGGCCTCGACGTACTCATTGGGCGCGACGGGGGTAAATGTGTAGACCCCGGGGTAGAAGAAGAAGGAACTCGAGCGCGACGCGACGCCACTTCGCCCCACCGACGCGCTGACGGATCCGACTGAGAACTGGTCAATTCTTTCACCGTTGACACTCACGGGCACCGCGAGGGAATCTGTGATTGTCCAGTTGTTGAGGAGGCCCATCATCGCCTCATCCGCTGTCACAGTGAAGGTGTGGGTGAAGCGTTGGCCGTCGACCGTCATGGTCGCGGTGACCTCGGCGATGTTGGAGTCCTCGCCGCTTGTGTCGGCGACCACGTCCTCGACGACCAGCAGAGATGTGGCCGAGGCCATGGCCTCGTCGGTGAGAAACACCCGCTGGTCGTTACGCACGCCGGGGTCCACCATCTCCGTCGCTTCGGTACCTTTACCGGCGGCCAGCAGGTCCAGGTACTTGCGCACTTGCGCCTCGGGCGTACGAGAAGTATTCACTACCGTGATCGCAACGACGCCAGCGATGGCCAGCACAACGAGGACGCCGACCAGGACCCCAATCAGCTTCACCCGCTTCTTCCCCGAAGCGGACATCGGCGTGAACGCCACGCCTCCCCCAGACGCCGTCGACGGACCCGGAACCGCCGGGGTTTCGGGCGGTGCCGGTATCGGAGCCGCGTTCATGTCGTGGTTCTGGACGTCCATCATGTTCTCCTCCCGAGATGTGGCATTCCATGGCCGGTCTCAGGCCACAATCAACACATCCCTTTATTCGACCACAAAGACCTTCCCAGTGTGACATCACGCGCGCACCCAGCCACACAACGATGAGAGAGCGGATACAACTGTGCTCCCCGGTCACCAAGCGACCGGGGAGCACATATTGCTGGCGATTACTCCGGTGCGAACTCCACCCAGAAATGCGGCTTACCCGACGCGTCAAGCGAGAGCTTCCCGTCTACGTCGAACTCGGGGGTCGCAATCGCCGTCGTCTTTATGTCCTGGGTCATTGTATCCGCAACCCTCTGAATTCTGAAGGTCACGTCGCCCTGAAAGCGATTGGGTTCCCACTGACCAGGTTTCAGTTCCGTCGGCAGCTTCTTGACCTCAAGGAGCGAGAGGGTACGCGACTGCAGGGCGAAAGGGCAGACGGCGTCCAGGTTTCCGGGCGGGGTGACGCACGAGTTAGCCTGCGCCACGACCGCGTCGAGCGCGGCAGACAATAATGCGTCAGAGTACGTCGACTCGACCGTCACGTTCACGAGTGGATCCGCACCGTATTGGTACTCGGTTCGCGTCGCCCTGAGGGTGGCCGGCTCGGCCTCAATGTAATCCCCAAGGTCGGCGGCGTTGACCGTGTAGACACCCGGATAGAACATGTAGGTCGGGGACGTGAACGGGAACGAATCGTAGTCGCTGACGGGTGCGCTCACACCACCGACGCTGAACGTGGAGACACCCTTGATTCTGACGGCGACGGGGGTCATGAGCGCATTCCGAATCTTCCAGTTCTTGATGACACCCAGGGTCGGTTTCACCTCCGACACCTCGAAAGGGAAGGTGAAGCGGATGCCGTCGACCAGCACGGTGGCGTCAACGATATGCGTCTGCGCGTCCGAGTCTGGGTTCCTGTCGACCACTTCTTCGACTCGCATCAGTGAGCTTGCCGAGGCCATGACCTCGTCCGTCAGGAAGACGCGTTCACTGTTGGGGATCCCGGGATCGACCATCTCAGTTGCCGCGCTCGCCTTGCCCTGCGCGAGATAGTCCAGGTAGCGCTGCACCTCCGCCTCGGGCGTACGCATGGAATTCGCGAGCACGAAGCTACCGAGAGCCACACCGACGAAGACCACCGCAACGATGACCGCAAGCACGACGGGACTGACACGCTGACGCGACGCCGACTGGACCGGAGCACCACCAGGGTATGGAGCCGCGGCTCCTGGGGCTGACATTGCAACCGGTGCGGCCACCTGATAGTGCCCATATCCGGGCACCGGTGTAGCTGCCTGCGACGGAGGGGACGGAACCGCTGAGAGCGTCGGCGGGTCGGGGACGGGGTCGAAATCCATGCCAGAGGAGGGCCGAAACGAGGCCCCCGTCAGGTCATTGTGTCTTGCATCCATTGCGCGCTCCTTACGACGTCCAGGCGTCACGTCACGGGAAGGCGGCCAGGCACTTCCTCGGCAAACGGTTACCGTGACAGGGTAAGAATTAGCACCGTCCCAAACCTCCGTCAACACCCGTCAGCAATGACTATTACTTGTTATATTCACGAAGAAGGCGAATCCCCTGACGACGATGGAATGCTGAGCATGACGGAGATGACGGGTTTTCCGTCAATATCGGTAACCGGAACTCCTGCGTCTGAGAGCTCGACCGTGGCTGTAGTTTTAATGATGAGATCACGGGGCTGTGCGCCCAACGCAGCACCTGACGTATCCCGCACGGAAATCACAGCGTCGGATCCTACGTAGCTTCCCTCCTTGCTGCCATTTTCCACCGTTGCGGGGAGGGTGGACGCAACCAATTCGCTGATGTTTGCCGAGCGCACCTCTGAGGGGCATCCCGCTTTCATGTTTGTACCGAGCGTTGCACATTCCTGGACGGCTCCACGCATGGCACGAAGCGCCTCACCTCTCAGCTCTGCATTGAGCGTCCCATCGAAATGTACCGACGCGGTTTCATAGGACGACGAACGCGCCCCGTTTTCGATCACGACGGTGGCCGAAGGCGCATCGACATAGGCGCCCAGCCCTTCGGGCTTAAACAAATAAACGCCCGGAAATAGCACATACTCTGTGGGTGTGGTCTGGTCAGCCCCCACGGGGGCAACGACACCGCCAACGCTAAATTCGTTGACACGTGTACCCGAAACAGGAATCGTGACGAAGAGTCCATCGCGAATCTTCCACACGGATGAATCACCCTCACGTTTCTCCCGTCGGTCAACCGTAAAGATGTGCGTAAAACGATGCCCGTTCATCCGGAGGACTGCCGTCACTGTCTTGCTATGGATATCAGAACTGCTGTACTTGGGTTTACCCACCGATTCGATCTCGAGCCGAGCGGATGCTGAAGACAGTACCTCATTGGTCAAAAACTGGCGTTGATCATTGGGAATTCCCGGGTCAACCATCGCCAAGGCACTCGCCGCGTCACCCTCGGCAAGATAGGTCAGGTACTGACGAACCTCCCCGTCGGGTGTCCCCTGGATCATCTCAACAACCCACACGACTGGGGTCATCAAGATGCTGAAAAGTATCAGGGAGGGCAAGAACAATAGGGCGATGAGTTTCTTTCTCCGTTTCGGGTCCATTCGCATGAAGGAAACGAGCCACCACCCCAGCTTGGATTGAGCCATCGGTACCCCATACTGCGGGCCAGACATCTGAGTCCTCATTGACACCACCCTCACATACTCGCTAACTATAGTGTGATGGTAGCCTACTACACCCCCCAGACCGCAGGCGAACCGCACCACGCATATCGCGATTCCACGCTCCCCTTTCAGTACTTCTCAGCGACTGGCGAGCGTGATGAGAACCCTCGGAATTCCATCCTCGTTCAGCTGGGGGATCCCCGCCTCGGTCAGGGGAACCTGCGCGTAGGGAGTGACCGCCACGGCGCGTTCGCCGGACCCGGACGTGCTGCCCGATTCGCTGATCGTCACGAGCGCGTCGGAGCCGGTGAAACTCCCACAATCCGTGTCGGTGGCAAGCATGGACGGCATCACGGACACCCCCAGAGCAGTCACGTTCGGGGAGCGCAGCGCAGCTGGACACGACGCATCCGTGTGTGATCCCAGCGTTGCGTTCACGAATGCTCGCGACGACAAGCGAGCGTTCGACGGCGGGTCATCGATGGATTCAATGACGAGGGTGCGCTGAACCAACTCCGCGTACGGGTGTCCCGCATCGTCCTCATCGACGTTTCTGACCCTACTTGGTGTGCCGCGTTAGCTCGCGTCGTCCTCTTCCTGGGTGATGACAGGAAGCGCCTTGGTCGGGGGCACGGGCGACTCGCCGCGCAGGAACGGCAGCGACAGGCCAGCGGTGGCGGGGATCTCCTCGGAGGATTCGGCGAGCTTGCGAGCCACGCGCGACATCGGACGGGACGAGGCCTGGGGTCCCTCGGGCGAAGCAATCATCCTGACGTTCTCCAATCGTTGATGGTGCGACCGCTGCGAGCACACCGCCCCTGTGACGGGGCACCAGCGGCCTACATCACACTAGTGTACGGACTCAGGATCGAAATGGTCCCACGCCCCGCGCAGAACCTCCTCACCGAGCATCGCTGCGGGCGTCTCCCCGTCCCGGCATGCGCGCGTGCGCCCGACGACGCGGAACCCCTCGGGCAGGACCGCATTGGGCGGGAACGCCGCGAGCATCCCATGTTCTTCACCGCCCTGGAGCACCCACCACACGGGGTCGGCCTGGCAGACCTGAGCGGGAGCCTGGAGCAGCCGCGCCTCCGCCTCGAGGGCGGGCCGGTCGAACTCGATGACGAGGCCCGAGGCCTGTGCCATGCGCCGTGCATCAGCTGCGGGTCCGTCGGACAGGTCCATCATGGCCGTGGCACCGGCGGCCGCTGCTGCAACGCCCGACCCCAGGGGCGGGTGGGGCGCACGGTACGTGTCGATAAAGGGCGCGAGGTCGCCCAACTCCTCGGAGCCTCGCGCGCTGGGATCCACGTAACCACCCTCGAGCAAGTCCAGACCTGCGTAGGAGAATCCGAGTGTGCCGCTCACCGCGATGACGTCGCCGGGCTGGGCACCGTCGCGACGCACGATCGGACCCGGGCAATACCCGAAGGCAGTGATCGAGATGACCAGCTTCTCCCCCGCGCTCAGATCCCCGCCCACGACGCCGGCGCCGACCTCCCGGGCGCGCTCACCCAGGCCTCGTACGACATCAAGGAACACCTCGGCGTCCATGTCGCGCGGGGCAACCACCGAGGCGACGAGGCCCGACGGGCGCCCACCCATCGCATCGATATCGGCGAGGTTCTGTGCAGCCACGCGCGCGCCCACCTCGTACCCGGTCGACCACGACAGGTGAAAGTGCTGATCCTCGACCATGACGTCCGTCGTCACGATGAAAGACCCTTCGGGGGCACCGATCTGCGCGCAGTCATCCCCGATGCCGATGATAGTGCGCTCCCCGCGCGGGAAAGACTCACGGAACTGAGACACCAACTGGGCCTCGGACAGGTCAGAAAGCTTCATGCGCCCCAGCCTAGTCGCGCGCGCCACGATGCGCCGCGATAGACGGGCTCAGCTATTCATTCCCCGCACGGTCTGCGAGGCGAAAAGACACGTGGCCGCCGCACTGGCGACATTCAGGGATTCCGCGTCGCCGGTCATCGGAATCGACACGAGGGAGTCGCAGGCACGCATGTCGGCGCCGGACAGGCCCTTCGCCTCGTTACCAAACACCCACGCGTGCGACTGAGACAGACGCGAACGACCCGTCACCCCCTGGACGAGCATCGCGGCCATGTCCACCGACCCCGCTCCCCCGCTGGTTCCGAGCAGGGCCGCGCTGCGGCCGTGAACGAGTGCGCGGGCATCCTCGAAGGAGGATGCAACGCACACTGGAATGTGGAAAACAGACCCGGCGCTCGCGCGCACAACCTTCGGGCTCGTGACCTCCACGGTGCCCGCGACCGCAATAACGCCGGAAGCTCCAAAGGCATCAGCCGTCCGAATGATCGTGCCAACGTTGCCCGGATCGCGCCCCTGAGCGAGAACGACGAGAGTCTCCCCCTCCGACGGGGGCGGCAACTCGCGAGACACGGCTCCCAGCGACGCCACCGCGCAGATGCCCTGCGAATCGCGCGAGAGGGCGGCGGAGACCTCGTCGGTCACGGGATGGACCCACCGGGTCGCACGCACCGCGGCATCCACGACGTCCGGGTGCGTGTCCCATGCATCCTGCCGCACGTACACGTCGCGCACCGCGCCGGGGCAAAAACGCACAAGTTCGCGCACGGCCTGAGGCCCCTCCACGAGCATCAGGCCAGAGCGCGAACGCGCCGAGCGCCCGACCAGACCCGACACCCTGCGCACGCGATCAGCGCGGGGATTATCGAGAATGGGCAGGCGCTCGGAAAAGGAGCTCACCAATCAGGCCTTGGGGGCGTTGATGTCGGCGGGCAGCGCGTCCTTGGCAACCTTCACCAGGGCGTTGAACGCGTTGATGTCGTTCACGGCCAGCTCGGCCAGCATGCGACGGTCGACCTCGACGCCGGCCAGGTTCAGGCCCTGGATGAGGCGGTTGTAGGTCAGGCCCTGGGCGCGGGACGCAGCGTTGATGCGCTGGATCCACAGACGACGGAAGTCGCCCTTCTTGGCCTTGCGGTCGCGGTAGGAGTAGACGAAGGAGTGAGTAACCTGCTCCTTGGCCTTACGGTACATGCGCGAGCGCTGGCCACGGTAGCCGGAGGCCTGCTCGAGTACGGTACGACGCTTCTTCTTGGCGTTGACAGAACGCTTAACACGTGCCATTTTCTACTGTTCTCCTCTAACTCGAGCTCACTTGCCCAGCAGACGCTTGACGCGCTTGACGTCGGCGGTCTCCAGGACCTGGTCGGTGGCCAGGCGGCGGGTCTTGCGGCTGGACTTGTGCTCCAGCAGGTGGCGGGCGCCGGCCTGCTCGCGCATGATCTTGCCCGAGCCGGTCGTGCGGAAGCGCTTCTTAGCACCGGAATGAGTCTTGTTCTTCGGCATTTCTATTCCTTCGTTGTGAGGCGATGAGTATCGCCGTCAGTCCTGTTCGTCAGCCTTATCGGCTGCCACTCGGGCCTGGTCCTTGCTGGCGCGCTCGGCGCGCTTGCCTCGGCGTTCGGCGCGCTCGGCCTCGCGGCGCTTACGCTGCTCGGTCAGGGCGTCGGCCTTGCGCTTGGTGGGGGCCAGCACCATCGTCATGTTGCGCCCGTCCTGACGGGGCATCGACTCGACGGTGGCGAGGTCACCGATCTCCTCGGCGAGGCGCTGCAGGAGGCGAACGCCGGCCTCGGGGCGAGACTGCTCTCGACCGCGGAACATGATCATGACCTTGACCTTGTCGCCGGCGGACAGGAAGCGCTCCACGTGGCCCTTCTTGACGCCGAAGTCGTGATCGTCGATCTTGAGTCGGAAGCGGATTTCCTTCAGCTGCGTGTTCGCCTGGTTGCGGCGAGCATCGCGTGCCTTCTGGGCGGCTTCGTACTTGTACTTGCCGTAATCCATGAGCTTTGCGACGGGCGGCTTGGCGTTCGGCGCAACCTCAACCAGGTCGAGCCCGGCCTCTTCGGCCAGACGCAGCGCGTTCTCGACTCGGACGACGCCGACCTGTTCACCTCCGGGTCCCACGAGGCGAACCTCGGGGACTCGAATACGCTCATTGATGCGAGTCTCGCTGATGAGCGGCTCCTTCCACAGAATCCTTATGCGCGAAACGAAAAGCCTCCGTTACGCGACGCGCACGGAGGCTTCCACTGGGTCAGCACACGACCGTGCTGACCGCTAGAACCCGATCCCCTGCGCAACGCCTCGTGGGCGGCATCCTCTCAGTTGAGAGGCGGGTATCCAGGTGGGATTTCTCCGCTTGCGTTCCGGGCATACGCCCAGACGGTCGGGTCTACTCTACCAGAGACGCCCAGTCAGTGCCAGGTCAGGGAGCATTGCGCGCCTCACGCTCGGGTTCGACGAGGCCTGGGCTGGCCCAGTCGGTCGGGCGCGGCGCTGCTATCTCCCACTCAGGCAAGTATCGGCACGATCTCCACACGGTCCGCTGACGCGATGAGGCGGGGGCTGGCTCCCAGGGCGTTCAGGGCGCCCGACAGCGTCTGTCTCATCGCCGAGGCATCGGCCCCCTGGGCAAAAGACGCGCGGTCCACGGACACGAGAACGCGCGTGAGGCCGTCGCCCGCGTAGGCAATCTCAACATCGACGATGGCATCGCAGGCCGAGGAAGACTCGGACAGCAGGAGCACGCGCAGGGCTTCATCGCGCCAGGCAGGCAGCCACTCGTCTCCTTGCGCGAGCGCAGCGACGGCGGGACGCGGCAGCAGCACCGCGTCGGTCCCGGGGTTGACGACGATGCGCCCGCCGGTCTCGACCAGGGCGGTCAGGCCGATCGTGCGGAAATCCAGAGCCATCGGACGGTCGCCCGGGCGGTGGGCGGACAGGGCCTGCGCCGACGAATAGATCGCGAGCGCCTCCCCCGCGGGGGTCTGAGCCCGCACGAAGTCGATGGGGTTATGGCCGTTCTCACCGGCGTGCACACCCGTCACGCGGGGGTCCGGCTCCACGTCAATGGGGACGATGACGCGCTCGAAGACGAGGGCGTCAACAAGGGCTTCCAGGCGGGCCGCTCCCGCATCGGTGCCCTCCCCCATCGCTAAGGCGGCGCTTGTGCGCGGCAGGCCCTGGCCCACGTCCGCGCGGTCGTGACTCATCATCGACAGGCGCTGGGCCAGGCGATTCTTCTGCTCCTCGGACAGGTTGGGCATTGCGCCAGCCATCAGCACTCCTCGTATCCGGCGACAACGAGCGCGTCTTCCAGGGAGAACGCGCCCTGGTACAAGGCCTTGCCGACGATCGCACCGTCGATGCCGAGGGCGCGCAGGGCCTCAATGTCCGACAGCGAGTTGACGCCCCCCGAGGCAATAATGCGCGCATCAGTCGCGTCAGCAACCCGCGCCAGCAGATCACGGTTCGATCCGGTCATCTGCCCGTCGCGCACCACGTCAGTGACGACCACGCGCGCAACCCCGACCTCGTTCAGGATGCGCAGAGCCTCCCACACGTTGCCGCCCTCGCGCGCCGCCCCGCGGGCCGACAGGCGATCCCCGCGCACATCCAGGCACACGGCGACGCGCTCGCCGAACGCATCGATGGCCTCACAGACCTCGTCGATACGCTCGAGGGCCTGAGTCGCCACGTTGACGCGCTCCGGTCCCATCGCCAGGCCAGCCTCGATGGCCGCGCGGCTCGTGATACCGCCCGACAGCTCGACGCGCACGGGAACCTCGCTGATCACCCGAGCCAGCAGCGCCGAGTTGTCGCCCCGGCCAAAGGCCAGGTCCAAGTCCACCAGGTGCACCCAGCGAGCCCCGGCCTCGTCGAAGGAACGGGCCACATCGATCGGCGACCCCCACGAGCCCGCGTCAACCGACCCCGACGACAGGCGCACGGCCTGCCCGTCCGTCACGTCGATGGCGGGAAGAAGCTCCAGCAAGCTCATGACTGCTTGCGGCGGAACCAGCCGAGCGGGCCGCCACCCTGGCGCGAGCCGTCGGCGCTCACCGAATCCGAATAGTCGCAAGGAGTCGTGCGGCCCAGCAGCAGATCCTCCGTCGCCGGCGGCATCGCACCCAGGAGCAGGCCCGCAGGGATCGTCTCCTCCGGCTCGCCACCCACGTAACGCTGCGCGGAAATCCGACCCGAGACGCCCGGCTCCACGCCGTCGCCCTCCACCAGCCAGCTCATCAGGGCCACCGCCCCGTACTTCGACAGGCGCGACACGGCGCGCGCCACGCGATCGACCGTGTCGGGCATCGGGCGCTGACCGGTCAGGAGCGCGTCGAGCTCCTCCTCGTCCGTCGGCGTCGTCTCAACGCGCAGCCACACGGCCGTCCACGGCTTGAGACGCACGATGGACTCTCGGACACCCGACAGCACCAACAGCGAGTGCAAAGCCTCCGGGTACGCGATCGGGGCAAGCACCAAAGCGACCGACAGGCGGCCCCCCTCCAGGTGCAGCGACTCGTCAACGGGAGTATCGTCCGGGTCGAGTGTCGGCTGGGACGAGGACGACGTCCCCGTCTCCCCCAGCGATGCGACCAGCGACTGGAACTCCGCATCGATATCGTCGTTGTGAGCGCTCACCGCTCCTCCTTATTGTCTGTCTCTCCCACCAAGGATACTGTGCATACACGCCCTCGCGCGTCATGCACTCTCCACCAGCGAAAGGACCCCATCATGACAGTGCCCACGATCCCCGTGCGCGGAGCTATCAAGCTCGGGCAATTCGTCAAGCTCGCCTCCCTGGCGGAAGACGGCGCGCAGGCCCGCGAACTCATCCAGGCCGGGGACGTGACCGTCAACGGCGAGGTGGAGACGCGCCGCGGACACCACCTGAGCGCGGGCGACCTCGTCGAGGTCGACGCCCCCTGGGGACGCGCCGCCGCGATCGTCGGCCCCGCCTCCTAAGCACGCCCAACGACGCGAGCCGGGTCCCACCGGGGCCCGGCTCGTCGTCTCAGGATGAGGTCACGACCCCGCCCGCGCCGACGACAGCCTTAATGTGGCTGAAGAAGGCGCTCGTTTGCTCGACGCGCAGCTTCGGATCCAGCTCGACGACCGTCGTGCGTCCCGGCTCCGTCAGGTGCAGGCGCACCGGGGACCCACCCGGGTAGGACTCGAGGACCGCGCGCAGGTCAGTCAGGAGCTCGGGCGTGCACCTGGCAGCCGGCAGGCGCAGGTCGAGGGGCAGGTCCGCACCGCCCGACAGATCCAGGAGGGTCATCGACTGACCGTAGATGGTCATGCCCTCCTCGCGCACGTTCACCTTTCCTTCGATCTGGACGATGATGTCCTGCGCGAGGTAGGTCTGAATCGACTCATACGAGCGCGGGAAGAAGAGCACGTCCACCGAGCCCGACAGGTCCTCGATCGTCGCAATAGCCCACGCATTACCCTGCTTCGTCACCTTCGTCGTCACGCCCGAGACCAAGCCCGCGATCTTGACGATGCGATCCGCCATCGCGCCCTCCGAGCCCACGACCTGCGCGATCTCGTAGTCCTGGTGGCGGGCCAGCGCCGCCTCCACGCCGCGCAGCGGGTGGTCGGAGACGTACAGGCCCAGCATCTCTCGCTCCGCCGCCAGCTTCGTCTTGCGATCAAACTCAGGCAGGTCCGGAATGTCGATCGTCAGGCCCGAGCCGGAGTCGTCGTCCTCGCCCAAGGCACCGAACAGGTCGAACTGTCCGATGGCCTCGTTGCGCTTGACGTCGATGATCGCGTCCACGGCCTCGTCGCAGCGCGCGAGAAGGGCGCGGCGCGTGTGCCCCATCGAGTCGAACGCGCCGGCTCGGATCAGGGACTGGATCGTGCGCTTGTTGCACACCACCTGCGGGACCTTGTCCAAGAAGTCCTGGAACGAGGCGAACCGCCCCTTGTCGGCACGGGTTTCCACGATGGCATCGACAACCGGGCCGCCCACGTTCTGGATGGCGTTCAGACCAAAGCGGATCGCCTCGCCGTCAGGCGCAAAGTTGCCCATCGACGCATTCACGTCCGGGGGCAACACCGTGATGTCCATGTGGCGGCACTCCGCCAGGTACAGGGCGCGGCGGTCCTTGTTGTCCTTCGTCGAGGTCAGCAGGGCAGCCATGTACTCCGTCGGGTAATTCGCCTTGAGGAAGGCCGTCCAGTAGGAGACGAGGCCGTAGGCCGCCGAGTGCGCCTTGTTGAAGGCGTACGCGGAGAAGGGAACGACGACGTCCCACAGGGCCTTGATTGACTCCTCGGAATAGCCGTTGTCCACCATGCCCTGGCGGAAGCCCTTGAACTGCTGGTCCAAGACCTCCTTCTTCTTCTTACCCATGGCCTTACGCAGAATATCTGCCTGACCCAGCGAGTAGCCCGCCAGCTTCTGGGCGATCTGCATGACCTGCTCCTGATACACGATCAGGCCGAAGGTCGTGCCCAGGATGTCCGCAAGCGGCTCGGCGAGCTCCGGGTGGATGGGCGTGATCTCCTGACGCCCGTTCTTACGCAGCGCATAGTTCGTGTGCGAGTTCGCGCCCATCGGACCCGGACGGTACAGGGCGCCCACGGCCGAGATGTCTTCGAAGTTGTCGGGCTTCATGAGCTTGAGGAGGTCGCGCATGCCGCCGCCATCGAGCTGGAACACGCCGAGGGTCTCGCCGCGTCCCAACAGCTCGTAGGTCTTCTTATCGTCGAAGGTCAGGTGATCGAGGTCCGGGTCCGGCTTACCGTTGAGCGCGATGTTCTCAAGCGCGTCGGACACGACCGTGAGGTTACGCAGGCCCAGGAAGTCCATCTTGAGCAGGCCCAACGTCTCACACGTCGGGTAATCGAACTGCGTGATGATCGCACCGTCCTGCGGGCGCTTCATGACCGGGATGATGTCGGTGAGCGTGTGGGAGCTCATGATGACCGCGCAGGCGTGCACGCCCCACTGTCGCGTCAGGCCCTCCAGGCCGAGCGCATACTGGACGACCTCGTGCGTGTCGGGGTTCTCCTCGTAGAACTTACGGAACTCCGTGGCCTCGGCGTAGCGTTTGTCCTTCTCGTCGAAGATGCCGTGGACCGTGATGTCCTTGCCCATGATCGCCGGGGGCAGCGCCTTGGTGAGCTGCTCACCGACCTTGAAGTCCTTGCCGAGGATACGAGCGGAGTCCTTCAGGGCCTGCTTGGTCTTAATCGTGCCGTAGGTGACGACCTGGCTGATGCGGTCCTCGCCGTACTTGCGCTTGACGTAGGCAATGACCTCGTCGCGCCTGCGTTCGTCGAAGTCGACGTCGAAGTCGGGCATCGAGATTCGTTCGGGGTTGAGGAATCGCTCGAAAATCAGGCCGTGCTCGAGGGGGTTGAGCTCGGTGATCTTCAGGGCGTAGGCCACCATCGAGCCCGCGCCCGAGCCACGGCCCGGTCCCACGCGGATGCCCTGGGACTTCGCCCAGTTGATGTAGTCGGCGACCGTGAGGAAGTAGCCGGGGAAGCCCATCTTGATGATGACGTCTTCCTCGTACTGGGCCTGCTTGCGCACGTCGTCGGGGATGCCGTTCGGGAAGCGGTCGCGCAGGCCTCGCTCGACCTCCTTGATGAACCACGAGGTCTTGTCTTCGCCCTCGGGCACCGGGAAGTCGGGCATGTAGTTGGCGCCCTCCTTCGTGGTCGTGAAGTGCACGTCGCAGCGCTCGGCGATCTCGAGGGTCGAGTCGCAGGCGCCGGGCAGCTCGCTCCACAGCGCACGCATCTCGTCCGAGGAACGGATGTAGTAGCCGTCGCCGTCAAACTTGAAGCGATCAGGGTCATTGATGCGCGAGCCCGAGTTGATGCACAGGAGCGCGTCCTGGATCTTGCGGTCCTCGCGCTTGACGTAGTGCGCGTCGTTGGTGGCAACGAGGGGCGCGTTCATGAGCTTGGCAATCTCGAGGACCTGCTGGTGGGTGCGCCGCTCGATGTCGATGCCGTGGTCCATGACCTCGACGTAGAAGTTCTCCGCCCCGAAAATGTCGCGCAGCTCCGCGGCCTCAGCCACGGCCTCGTCCCACTGCCCCAGGCGCAGGCGCGTCTGCACGGCGCCCGAGGGGCAGCCCGTGAACACGATGAGGCCCTCATGGAACTGGCTGAGCAGCTCCTTGTCTGCGCGAGGCCACTTGCCGAACTGGCCGTCCGTCGACGCATAGGACCCCAGGCGGAAGAGGTTGTGCATGCCCGTCGTGTTGTAGGCGACCAGGGTGAGGTGGTTGTAGGAACCGCCGGCGCTCACGTCGTCGGCGCGCTGCCACGGCTCACCCCACAGGACCTTCTGGCGATCGAAGCGCGAGGTCCCCGGCGTCACGTACGCCTCCAGGCCGATGATCGGCTTAACTCCCGCGTTCTTGCAGTTCGTGTAGAAGTCGAAGGCACCGAACAGATACCCGTGATCCGTCAGGCCGATCGCGGGCTGCCCGAGGCGCGCGGCCTCCTCCGCCATCGCTTTCGTCTTCGCCGCTCCGTCGAGCATCGAATACTCGGAGTGGTTGTGAAGGTGCACGAAGGAATCAGCCATGCGTCGATTCTACTGTCCGGGGCGCGCGCCGGGCCGCGCAACTCCCACCCCCGGCGGTCGTTCATCTCACGGCTTCATCATCGACGAGGCCGGGGCGGGGCTGGCGGGTCAGGCGCGGGGGTGGCGCAGCTCCTCGAGGGCGGCGGCCAGGTCGGGCGGGTAGGGGCTGGACACGCTCATCGGCATACCCGTGCGCGGGTGAGCAAAGCCCAGGCGCACGGCGTGCAGCCACTGGCGGGTGAGCCCCAGACGCTCGGCCTGCGTGGGGTCGGCGCCGTAGAAGGTGTCGCCCACGCAGGGGTGGCCAACGGCGGCCATGTGGACGCGAATCTGGTGAGTGCGTCCCGTCTCCAGGTGTACCTCGGTGAGCTGGGCGCCCGCCATGAGCTCGAGGGTGTCGTAGTGGGTCACGGCGTGCTTGCCGCCGTCGATCACCGCCATGCGCCACTCTCGCGAAGGGTGGCGCCCGATGGGGGCATCGATGGTGCCCGAGGCTGGGTCGAGATGCCCAGCGACGACGGCGTGGTAAATCTTGTCGATCGTGCGTTCCTTGAAGGCGCGCTTCATGACCGTGTAAGCCAGCTCGGACTTGGCGACCATCATCGCACCCGAGGTTCCCACGTCGAGGCGGTGGACGATGCCCTGGCGCTCGGGCGGCCCGTAGGTGGTGATGCGGTAACCCGCGGCCTCGAGGTTTCCCAGGACCGTGGGGCCCTCCCACCCCGGACCCGTATGTGCGGCGACACCAACCGGCTTGTCGACGACGACAATGTCCTCATCGTCGTACAGGATCGCCATGTCGGTGACCGGCGTCGGCTTGGTCTCCGGTTCGGGGATCGTGACCTCGATAATGTCGAGAGCGCCCAGACGCTCCGACTTTCCGGCCGCGACACCGTTGATGAGGACGTGCCCCTCCCCTGCCAGCTCCGCGCAGCGCGAGCGCGACAGGCCGAGCATACGGGCCAGTGCGGCATCCACCCGTTCGCCCACCAGAGCGTCGGGCACGGGGAGCATACGCGAGCTCACTTGCCCTTCTCCTCTCGGGGCTCGCGCCCCAGCGCAACTGCCAGCAAAGCGGCACCCAGCACAATCCAGATATCCGCGACATTTCCGACGAACCACGTGCCATAGGCGATGAAGTCGGTAACGTGACCAACGCCGAAGCCGGGATCCGCGGTCAGCCTGTCGATGAGGTTGCCGACCGCGCCGCCCATGAGCGTTGCGATCGCCAGAAGCGAGAAAGGCCTACGGACTCGAATCGCAAGCACAGCGAGGAAGCACATGATGATGAGCGTGAAGACGGTCAGGACCCATGTCCTGTCCGCTCCGAAGGAGAAGGCAGCGCCCGAATTGTGCACAAGCCGCAGCGACAACAGCTCGCCCACAATGGGGCGCTCAATGTCGCCGACGAGAGCGCCGCGCGCCCACGCCTTCGAGGCTTGGTCCGAGACGACCGCGACCACCGCCAAGACGACGGCCCAGATCCACGTCGTGCGTGTGATGAGCGAACGAGTTGAGTCAGCCATGGTTCCCTATCTTAAAGGACCGGCGGCGGCGCACCGCAGGGTGCACCGCCGCCGGGAAAGAGATATGCGATCAGTTCTCGCCGTTGCCGACCTCGTTGAGGAGGGACTCGAGGTGGGTGCGCAGGTTGGTCCGGTACTCGGACTCGAAGGTACGCAGGCCGTTGATCTTGTTCTCAAGCAGCTCGCGCTCCTGCTCGAGCTGGTTGAGAACGGAGTCCTTCTGCTTCTGGGCGTCGGCGATGATCGACTCGCGCTGGGCGTTGGCCTCGGCGATGATCTTCGCGCTCTGCTCTTCGCCGTCGCGCACGTACTCGTCGTGGACGCGCTGGGCGAGGGCCAGCATCGAGGTGGCAGACTCCGCATCCTGGGGGCTGGACAAGACCGGCGCCGCGGGGGCGGGGGTCTCGACAACCGCGGGGGCGGGGGTCTCGGAGGGGGTGAACTCGGAGTTGGACAGCTCGGCCACGCGACGCTCGGCGGCCTCCAGCTTCTCCTTGAGTTCCTGGTTTTCCATCTGCAGGGAGTAGATGGTGGAGACTACCTCGTCAAGGAACTCATCAACTTCGTCCTGGTCGTATCCCTCGCGGAACTTGACGTACTGGAACTTCTTGTTGAGCACATCCTCGGTGGTGAGCAGGGCCATTTCTTCGCCTCTCGGTCGTTTCGATTGGACGCGCGGATCCCGCACGCCTGGACGACCGGGAAGGCCGCCCGCTATCACGTCACAAAAATAATAACTGATATTGTCACACTAGCAACATTCATCACGGCTGGAGTGTCGTTTATGTGCGACCTCTCATGCCGAAATTTAATGCCTATTGGCTAATAAAAAAGAGAACGTTAACCAACCGCTGCGCAACAATGAGAACCAGGAACAACAGCATAAAACCGACATCGATCGCCATTCCGCCGCCCAGGCGCAGGGGCGGAACGAAGCGCCTCAACCAGCGGATCGGCGGGTCGGTCAGGGAGTAGAGAAGGTTTGCCACAACCAGGAAGGGGCCACGCGGGCGCCATCCGCGCACGAAAAATTGGACCCAGTCCACAATGACGCGCACGAAGAGCGCCAGCATGTAGAGGTTGATGAGGACGTTCAGCCCCCACGCAACCCAGTTCACGACGATCACGGGTGAACTCAGCCCTGGTTGTAGAGAGAGCCGCGGCGAGCCGAGGAAGCGCTGTCGCCGGTGACCTCAACCGAAGCCGGGGAGAGCAGGAACACGCGCGCCGTGACGCGCTCGATGACGCCGCGAAGGCCGAAAGTCAAGCCGGCGGCGAAGTCCACGAGGCGACGGGCCTCCTCCTCACCCATATCGGTGAGGTTGATGATGACAGGGGTGCCATCGCGGAAGGCCTCGCCGATGGTGACGGCGTCGGAGTAGGCGGTGGGGTGGATCGTCACGATGCGAGTGAGATCCTCGGAGGGTTCTTCGCGCCGGATGGCGGTCAGCGTCGGACGGGAAACGGGAGTGATATCGGCCACTGGAGCCACCTCTTCCACTTCGTCGACCTCTTCGAAGTCCTCGAATTGATCAAACTGGTCGATGGGCTCCTCGGGCGAGACCCAGCCCATGAACTTACGTGCTCGTGCACCGAACGAATCGCTCATCATTCCTCCTTCTGCCGATGCATAGCCACAAGCTACAGGCGCTTGACGGTTGCGCGCTGCAGGGCGCTCGGCGCGTCGCGAGGAGGGCACCAATAAGGGAAGACACGCATGCCCCGCGGGGCGCAAAGCAGTGACAGCACTGCGATTCTCGCTCACCTTCGCAGGTGCGACGTATCGGTTAGACGGGAACGATGACGAGCGCTTGACGCCCACAGCCAGAATCGCGGCGATACGAGAAAAGGGCTTGGTCCTCGAGGGTGCAGCGCGGGTCTGTCACAACACGCACGCCGAGGGCGCTCAACGAAGCTGCCGCTGCCGCCGGCAGATCGAGGGAGGGCGTTCCCCACGAGGTGCGCGTGCGAATTCCGGGCATGGACGACTCACTCTCAGAGGCCATCTGCTCGGGCACCTCGTAGCAGCTCCCGCAGATCGCGGGGCCGATAAGGGCTTCGATCGGCCCATCGGTGCGTGCACGAAGAGCAGCCACCGCCTCTGACAGAATCCCCCCGAGGAGGCCGCGCCGACCGGCGTGGACGGCGGCGACGACACGCCCGTCGGCAGCCGATAAAACGACGGGCAAGCAGTCGGCGGTCTGTACGGCCAGCGCGGGCCCGCCTCGCCACTCGCGCGCGTCGATGACGACACCGTCGGCCTCCACCGGGCCCCACTCCCCCGTCGCGGGACGCCCCAGCGCAACACCGGAACGAGCCAGCACAGGCCCCTGCTCGCCGCGGGCGATCACCTCGACGACGGTCGAGTGCGTCTGGTTCATCCAGACGACGTCCCTGCCGAGCAGATCGGCGAGCGCGCGACGCCTGCCACGAACGAGTTCCTCGCGGTCGCCGACGTGTAGGCCCACGTTGCCGCATAGCGCACCGGTGCCCGGGTCCACCTCGGTGAGGTGGACCCGGGCACCGGCAAGAAGCTGCGTTGTCATCAGCGCAGGAAGGGCGGGATGTCCAGCTCTTCCTTTTCGGGGGCCTCGGGGTAGATGCGGGGCACCTCGAAGGAGTGGTCGGACTCGTTCTCCTCGTACTCCACGGCGGCGGGAGTCTCCACGGCGGCCGGAGCAGCCTCGCGCACGGGCGCGGCCACGTTCAGTCGGTGCTGCGGGCGACGCGTGGGCAGCTGGGTGATACGCGAGGTCTCGGGAGCCTTGGCTTCGGGAGCCGACGAACGCTTCTGAGCGACGGGCGCGGAGACGCGAGAGGCAGCGGCGGGACGCACCGGGGCCACCTCCGCGACATCGTCGAAACCGGCCGCGATGACCGTGACACGAATTTCGTCGCCGAGGGTATCGTCGACGACAACACCGAAGATGATGTTCGCCTCGGGGTGGACGGCCTCGCGCACGAGCTGCGAGGAGGCGAAAACCTCCTGGAGGGAGACATCGGAGCCACCCTGGAAGAACATGAGCACGCCGTGGGCGCCGTCGATCGAGGCCTCGAGCAGCGGGGAGGAAATCGCACTCTCGACCGCGCGCAGCGCGCGATCCTCGCCGGTGGCCGCGCCGATGCCCATGAGGGCCGAGCCGGCGTCCTTCATGACGGACTTGACGTCGTTGAAGTCAACGTTGATCAGGCCCGGGGTGGTGATCAGCTCGGTGATGCCCTGGACACCCGAGAGCAGCACCTGGTCGGCAGCACGGAAAGCGTCGAGCACGGAGATGGAGACGTCGGAGATCTCGAGGAGACGGTCGTTCGGGATGACGATCAGCGTGTCGACCTCTTCACGCAGCGTGGTCACGCCGCCCTCGGCCTGCGCCGCGCGGCGGTTTCCCTCGAAAGAGAAGGGGCGGGTGACGACGCCGACCGTCAGCGCGCCTGCCTCGCGGGCCACGCGGGCCACGACGGGGGCCGCGCCCGTACCGGTGCCGCCACCCTCGCCGGCGGTCACGAAGACCATGTCCGCGCCCTCCAGCGCGGCGGCGATTTCGTCAATGTGGTCCTCCGCAGCCTTACGGCCGACGGCGGGATCCGCACCGGCACCCAGGCCGTGCGTCAGTTCGCGGCCGATGTCAAGCTTTGTCTCGGCATCGGACATGAGAAGAGCCTGCGCGTCAGTGTTGACCGCGATGAACTCAACGCCCTTGAGGCCGACCTCGATCATTCGGTTCACGGCGTTAACTCCGCCGCCGCCGACGCCGACGACCTTGATCACTGCCAGGTGGTTTTGCGGTGTCGCCATGGATGTCTCCCTTGCATCAGACCCTCAACCTCTAGTTGAAGGTTGATGTTTAATGTGCTTCGTGTCGGAAAGAAATTAGGGGTCCGCGCGTGATCCTTCAAGCCAACACGCGGACAAAGAAGAAGACCTAACTGGTCACAGGATGATTCGGCGCTGACACGTCGTACGTCGTTGCCTTCACATTTGCGAGCAACGTTGCGAGCACTCGCGCTTTTTGCGGCGCATCCTCGCTGGTTCCCCACTTGACAGTTTGGCCCCCTCGCAGGGTGAAAGTCACCTGGTTTCCGGTCGAGGAAATCGCCGAAACCTGAGAGCGAGTCGACTCGTCCAGCGCCCCCAGAACGGAGGCGACGTCGGAGGCTCCCCGGGCGCGATCCTCGGGCAGGGTGACAAGCGGGTATCCTCCCACGCCGCCCACCTGCTCAAAGCGCTCACCCTGGTCGTCGACCAACCAATAGGCTCCCTCGGCTGCCTCGACCACCATGCCCGTGCGCATCGTCACGGACACTTTCAGGCCCGTCGGCCAACGGCGCGAGACCGTGACCGTCTTGACGGCCACGTTGGACAGGACCGCGTGCGCGACCGCCGCCGTGTTCAGGCGTGTCAGCGGCACCCCCTCGAAAGAGGACACCGACGAGCGCACCGACTCGACCGTGACGAGCCTGCCGTCCTGACCCGTGACCTGGACGTTCGCGCTCGAGAGCGCGAAGAGGGGCGAGAAGAAGGCCACCCACCCCACGGCGGTCACAACCACGACCGTGACAACGGACAGCCCGATGCGGCGCAGGAGGAGCATGCGACGCGCGCGCGTTCGCTCACGCAGTCGATCCCCCAGGTCCGTTGCCTCCACGCTGCCCAGCAACGTGGCGGCGTCGGCCGTGCCCACGGGCGTTGCGACCGTTCCGCGCGTGCGTCGACGCTCAAGCGCCGACGACGACTCGTCACCGCGCCCCCGAGAGCCGCGCTCAGCGCTCGCCTCGCTTGGCTCCTCCCCGCGCTGGCGCGACCGGCGCTGAGCGAAGCGTTCGCTCGTGCTGCGCCGATTGGCACCGCGTTCGCTCGCCTCGCGCTTCGAGGCCCCCCGACGGCGGCTCGAACCCTCGCCACGGGACGACCGCGCCTGCTCCGACGAGGCCGGGGAGGCCTCGTCGGTATCGCGCGTCGGAGTCTCGGCGCGCGAAGGCGCGGCTGGCCGCTCGCGCTTGCCCCCCGGACGCCTCGGGGACGGTGGCCTCATGCCTGAGCCCGCTGCCACTCGTCCAGGACATCCGCGCCGCAGCGCGTGATCGAACCCGCTCCCATCGTCACGCACACGCCGCCCTCGGGCGTCAGGGACGCCGCCAGGCGCGCAGCCTCGTGCATGTCCTCGACATAGGACGCACCGGGTACGCGCGAGGAAATGAGCGTCGAGTCGACGCCGGGTTCCGGGTCCTCACGGGCACCGTAGATGCCCGCCAGGACGACGTGATCGGCGCCCGCCAGCGCGTGCGCGAAGCGCTCGGCGAAAATGCGTGTGCGCGAATACAGATGCGGCTGGAACACGACCGTCACTTCTCCCCCGTCGGCGACGACGCGAGCCTCGCGGATCGCGGCCTCCACCTCGGTCGGGTGATGCGCATAGTCGTCGAAGAGGCGGCGAGTTCCCACCTGGCCGCGCGCCTCGAAGCGCCGCGCCGCGCCCGTGAAACGCCCCAGTCCGTCGGCAACGGCCTGCGGATCCAGGCCGCACTCGATGCCGGCAGCCCACGCGCCCGCCGCGTTGAGCACGTTGTGCTCACCGGGCACGGACATGACCAGATCGGCACTCAGGTCGCCCCACGACAGGCGCGCCGACGCACCGCCGGCATGAACGGCAACGTCGGAGATGACGATGTCCGGCTCAGCCAGCGAGCGCTGCGCACGGCCGTAGGTCACGACGCGCAGCCCCTCTGAGCGCGCGGCCTGCGCCAGGCGCACCGCACCCTCGTCCTCCGCACAGGTCACCAGCAGCCCGCCCGGCACCATGCGACGCGCGAACTCCACGAAAATCTGCTCGAACTCCTCGCGCGAGTGGTAGCGATCCAGGTGGTCGGGCTCGACGTTGGTGACAATCTCAATCGCCGGGGAATAGTTCAGGAACGATCCATCCGACTCGTCGGCCTCGGCCACGAAAACGTCGCCCGCGCCCAGGTGCGCGCCCGTGCCCAGCTGCGGAAGCACACCGCCAACGGCCACCGACGGATCCAGACCGCACGCGGCAAGCGCAATCGCCAGCATGCCCGACGTCGACGTCTTGCCGTGCGCGCCGGCCACACCCACGAAACGCATCCCGGTCGCGGCAAGCGCCAGGGCCTGGGAGCGGTGGATCACCCGCTGGCCGCGCTCGCGCGCGATCGCCAGCTCGGGGTTGTCCTCTCGGATCGCCGTGGAGACCACGACGACTGCCTCGGGATCCACGTGGGAGGCCTCGTGCCCCACGAACGTCCCCACGCCCACCGCGCGCAGATGCTCCAGCACGGCCGAATCCTCGCGGTCCGACCCCTCGACAATCGCCCCGCGCGAGCGCAACAGCTCCGCGACGACGCTCATGCCAGCGCCACCGATACCAATCAGATGGAAACGATCGTTCAACGTCGGCTCACTCATGGCCGCCCTCCTTCACCTGCGCCAGCGCCAGATCAGCCAGCGCGCGAGCAGCACCCGCGCGCCCCAGCGACTGCGACGCAGCCGCCATGTCCGCCAGACGGGTCGACCCCAGCAACGGGAAGACGTTGCGGCGCACGAACTCGGCGGTAAAGTCCTTGTCGTCGATGAGCTGGGCGCCCCCGGCGGCGACGTGATCGGCCGCGTTCAGGCGCTGCTCGCCGTTGCCGATCGGCAGCGGCACGTAGATGCAGGGAAGGCCCAGGGCCTCCATCTCCGCGACCGTGCCCGCGCCCGACCGGCACACGACCAGGTCCGCGACGGCCAGCGCGTCCTCCATCGTCGTCAGGTAGTCGATGACGTGCCAGCGATCCGACAGGCCAGCGGCCTCAACCGCCTTGCGCACCGGCTCGTCCTTACCGCGACCGGTCAGGTGAATGACCTGCGCGCCCTCGGGCAGCGCATCCGCGCCGCCCGTCATCGACTCGTTGACGTGGAGCGCGCCCAGCGACCCGCCGGTGACCAGCAGGGTCGGAGCGTCGGGGTTCACGCCCAGGCGCTCGGCAGCCTCGCGCCTGGCGGCGCCCGCTCCCCGGGCACTCGCGCGGCGCTCCGCCAGATCGGCAATCGCCGACCGCAGCGGCAGCCCGGTCACGACCGTCTGACCCGAGCGCGCCGCCAGCGGCGAGGACGGGAACGTCAGGGCGACCACCGCGGCGTTGCGTGCGCCCACCTTATTGGCCAGGCCCGGACGCGCGTTCTGCTCGTGAATAACGATCGGCACGCCCGCGCGCTTGGCCGCAATGTAGGCCGGGGTCGACACGTAGCCGCCAAAACCCACCAGCACGTCCGCACCGTCGAGCGCCTGCGCGCACCGCTTGACCGCGTCCGAGAAACGCGAGGGCAGCGTGAAGAAGGCCAGCGAGGGGCGCCTGGGCAGCGGGACCCTGGGAATCTCCACCAGCGGGAAACCCGCAGCGGGAACCAGATCCGCCTCCAACCCCGCCTTCGTGCCCAGCACGACGACCTCGGCGCCGCTCTCGCGCAGCTGCGCGGCCGTCGCCAGAAGAGGATTCACGTGGCCGGCGGTCCCGCCGCCAGCCATCACAACCTTGACCATAAGCGTCTCCTTAACGCGAGCGTGACCTATCAGTTTATCGTGCGGCGCGCCTACGCGGGGCCACCCGCGGGTCGCGACCAGCCGAGGCCTCGTCCGGCCTCCCAATCATCCGCATCCCCGCGCGCGCACGCGCAAAGGACGCCACGACCGCCACCGAGGTGATCGTAAACAAGAACGACGAGCCGCCGTAGGACACGAGCGGCAGGGGGACGCCGATGACCGGGCCCACCCCCGTCACCGACAGCACGTTGATGACCGTCTGCACGCCGATCCAGGTGCCAACACCCGAGGCGGCAATGACAACAAAGAGCTCCGAGGATTCGCGCGCCACGCGGAACATGCCCCACACGAGCAGACCCAGGCACAGCAGCACCGCGAAGGTTCCGAGCAAGCCGAACTCCTCTCCGACGATCGCGAAGATGAAGTCCGTGTGCGCGGCCTGCAGGTAGTTCCACTTCTCGCGCGACGCGCCCGGCCCCAGGCCCGTCAGGCCACCCGATCCCAGCGCCCACAGCGAGTGATCAATCTGCTCCGGCGCTGACTCATTCGGACCCTTGGCGGTGCCCGGAAGAACAGCCAAGACTCGACGAATACGCGTCGGGTTAGCGAGCACGAGGAACACGAGAATGGGGACGGCCAGCGTCAGCAGGACGCCAAACCAGCGCTTGGGCAAGCCAGCCACCCACACGGCACCCAGCGCGCCCATGGCCACGACCATCGACGTGCCCATGTCGCGGCCCAGCATGACGGCCCCGAGCGCAATCAAAATCGGCAGGGCGACGGCAATGCTCATCGCCTTCAGATCCGAGCGCTTGGACGCCGACTTGGAGACAATCCACGCCAAAAACACGACGAGCGTGAGCTTGAGAAACTCCGACGGCTGCGCCATGATCGGGCCCATCTTCACCCAGTTCGCGTTACCGCCCTCCGAGCGGCCCAGCGGCGTGATGACCAGAGCCTGAAAGACCAGCGCAAAGACGAACAGCGGCGCGGCCATCGTCGTGAGCCAGCGCTGAGGAATGAGCTGAACGACGGTGGCGATAAGCAGCGACGACAGAATAATGAACAGCGGGCGCGCGTACGCCGTGTAGGGGTTCTCCCCCTCCGCGATCGACGTGACGGTCTGCGCCGAAAAACCCATGACGAGACCAAAGAACGAGAGGATGAGCGCCGGGACGATGACCAGGAAATAGGTCATCACCGGGTTCGCCTCGTGCTCGCGCCCCGACCCGAAACGGATCCGAGGCACGCTCACCGTCGGGACGTGCCAGCCGCGCTTATTCGTTGCCACCGGCGCTCCCCCACTGGGCCGCCAGGCGACGCACCGCGTCGGCGAACACGTCGCCGCGCTGGCCGTAGTTGTCGAACTGATCCCACGACGCGCACGCCGGGGCAAGCACGACAGTGTCGCCCGGACGCGACAGAGCCACGGCCTCGTTGACGACCGAGAACATCCAGTCCTCGTGGCCGTCGACCTCGACGTGGGGAACCTCGGGGGCGGCGGCGGTGAGCTCCTTGACCAGCGTGGTGCGGTCCTCGCCGATGACGATGACGCCGCGCAGGGTCGGCTCGACCTGGCTAATCAGCTCGGCAAAGTCCTGACCCTTGGCGTCGCCACCGACAATCCAGATGGCGCTGCGAGGAGGCAGTCCCGCCAGGGAAGCGCGGGCGGCGTGCGCGTTGGTCGCCTTCGAGTCATCGATCCACGTCAGGTCGGCTGCGCGGGCGACGACGGCACGGCGGTGCCCAGCCGGGCGGAAGGCGCGCAGGCCCGCCTCTACGGCCTCGGGCTCGACGCCGTAGGCACGCGCCAGCGCGGCGGCGGCCAGAGCGTCCGACAGGACCGCGGGTGACGGGTGGTCGCCGAACGCCTCGGCCAGATCGGAGATGTGGGCAAGCGCGACGGCATGGCGGTGGCGGTCCTCAACGAACGCGCGATCGACCAGCAGACCCTCGACGATGCCCAACTGGGACACGGTCGGCGCACCGAGGGTCACGCCGATAGCCCGCGCACCCTCGACGACGTCCGCGTTCTCCACCATGGCCTCGACGCGACGATCCGAGGCGGGGTACACGCAAGCGCGCACCGTGTGCTCGTAGACGCGCGCCTTGTCCGCCGCGTAGGCCTCGACGCTGCCATGCCAGTCCAGGTGATCGGCGTCCACGTTCAGGCAGATGGAGGCCAGCGGGCTCACCGTCAGCGCCGTGTGTAGCTGGAAGCTGGACAGCTCAACGGCGAAGACCTCCGCGTCGGAGTCGATCGCCCGGGTGATCGGGGTACCGATGTTGCCAACTTCCTCGGCTTTCACGCCGGAGGCACGCAGGATCTCCCCCAGCATGCCAACGGTCGTCGTCTTGCCGTTCGTGCCCGTCACCGTCAGCCACGGGCGCCCGGCGTGAGGGCCCTCCTCCTGGAGGCGCCAGGCGAGCTCAACCTCGCCCCACAGGTCGATACCGGCCTGGGCGCAGGCGGCGAAGACGGGGTGATGCGCGGGGATACCCGGGGACACGACGACGAGGTCGGGGCGGGCATCGAGCACCGCGGCCGCCAGAGCGTTCGCATCCTCCTCGACGTGGACGGGCACGCCCGCAACGTCGTCGAAGGACAGGGTCTGCGTGGGTCTCGCCGCGAAAGCGCTAACCTCCCAGCCGCGGGTGAGCAGAGCACCGGCGGCTCCCTGGCCGGACTTACCCCAGCCGATAACTGCAGCACTGCGGTTCATCGAGCGGACACCCACTCCGCGTAGAAAGCGCCGGCGCCGGCCACGGCGATAATCGCGGCGATCAGCCAGAAGCGGATGACGATCGTGACTTCCTTCCACCCCAGCAACTCGAAGTGATGGTGGAGGGGCGCCATTCGGAAGACTCGTTTGCCGGTCGCTTTGAACACGCTAATCTGGATGACGTCGGACATGACGACGGCGACGAACAGGCCGCCGACGATGATGGCGAGAAGCTGGGTCTGGGTGAGGATCGACAGGCCAGCGACGGCACCGCCGAGTGCCAGGGAACCCGTGTCACCCATGAAGATTTGCGCGGGGGACGCGTTCCACCACAGGAAGCCGGCCAGCGCACCGATGATCGCGGCGCAGAAGATCGCCAGGTCGAGCGGGTCGCGCGTCTGATAGCAAGCCAACCGGTTGACGTCGGGCTGCGTACACGCCTGGATGCGCTGGAAGTAGGCAATGAAGGTGTAAGCACCGAAAACAAAGATCGACACGCCCGCGGCCAGGCCGTCCAGGCCGTCCGTCAGGTTCGTCGCGTTCGACCACGCCGTGACAATGAGGTTCGTCCAGATCAGGTAGAGGATCACGCCGATAGCCGTGCCCGCGAAGGCGAGACTCAGCGGGGTCGGGCGCGCAAACGAAATCGCCAGCGTGCTGGCATACTCGTTGTATTCGTTGGGATTGATGAGGGTGCCGCCCGCGAAGAGCGAGGCGACGGCGACCTGACCGATGATCTTGCCCGACGGGTGCAAGCCCAGCGAACGCTGACGCATGATCTTAATCCCGTCGTCAAGCAGGCCGATCGTTCCCAAGCCCACGAAGAGGAAGGCCAGCAGGAAGCCCGACCACGAGGGCCCCGCCCCCGCGACGAACGAGCCAATCAGCCAGGCGATCACGGTCGCCAGGATGATGACGACACCACCCATCGTGGGCGTGCCACGCTTCGTCAGGTGCTGAGTCGGCCCATCCTGGCGGATGAACTGGCCGTACTGGTGCAGCACCAGGAAACGGATGAGCAGCGGTGTACCCGTTACGGACAGCGCCATCCCAATGATGAACGCAGCGATAAGACCAATCACCGGGTCATTCCCTTCTCCCGCAGGATGTCAGCCACCTGCCACGAATGTGAACCAAAGGAACCCTTCACCAGGACGACTGCGCCATCCCCGGCGAATTCCAGAGCCAGGCGGGCCGCGTCGGCAGGATCCGACGCAACCTGGCGGTTGGGAACCGCGCTGGCTCCTTCCAGATAGTAGTGGGCGTCGGCGCCCAGGCCAATGAGCGTCTCCACACCGCAGGCCTCGATCATCGCGCCGACCTGCTCGTGCAGCGACTGGGAGTCCTCCCCCAGCTCGAGCATCTCGCCCAGGACGGCGATCATGCGACCGCCCTTGCCGATCGACGACAGCGCGGCGATCCCCGCACGCATCGAGTCAAGATTCGCGTTGTAAGAGTCGTCGATCACCGTCAGCTCGCACCCGTCGATGACCAGCTCGTGGACGTCCATACGGTGGGGGCTCAGCGCTCGCGCACTCGAGAGCACCTGGACAACGGTCGCCAGGTCCACGCCCAGCGTCAGGGCGCCCGCCGCTGCCGCCAGCGCGTTGGCCACGTGGTGACGTCCGACGATCTTCAACGAGACCTGCGCCGTGCCAGCGGGCGTGACCAGCGTGAAGGATGCTCGATCTGCGGCGTCAACGCTCACATCCTGCGCGCGCACCTCGGCTCGCGGGTTACCGGAGGCAGAGAAACGGATGACCTCACCCGAGGCCAGGGGCGCCATCGCCTCGACATTCGGGTCGTCGGTGTTCAAGATAACGGGGCCGCCGGGGCGCGTGCCTCGAATCAGCTCGGCCTTGGCAGCCGCGACGCCTTCGAAACCGCCGAAGCCACCCACGTGAGCGTGGCCCACACACAACTCGATCGCCACGTCCGGGGCGACGATGTCGGTGAGGTAGGTGATGTGGCCGGGGCCCGAGGCTCCCATCTCCAGGACCAGGTGACGAGTATTCTCGTCGGCCAGCAGGACGGTCAGGGGCAGCCCGACCTCGTTGTTAAACGACAGCTTGGGAGCCACCGTCGGCCCATCCGCGCTCATGATCTGAAGCAGCAGATCCTTCGTGGTCGTCTTACCCACGGACCCCGTCATCGCGATGACGTCCAGCGCACCGCCCGCGCGCAGCGCCTCCACGTGCGCCCGAGCCAGGGCACCCAGCGCCTCGGTGGAATCCTCCACGACGATCTGAGCCACGGCCTCGTCAACCTCATGCTCGACGATAACCGCCACCGCTCCGCGCGCCACGGCGCCCGCCACAAAAGCGTGACCGTCGGCGCTCTCGCCCCGCCGGGCGACGTACAGCGAGCCCGCCTGGGCCTCGCGAGAATCCGTCACCACACTTCCGGTCACGCTCACGTCGCTTCCCACGAGGCGACCCGAAACCGCCTCCGCAATCCACTGCGCTGATGTCCGCATGCTTTTCTCCTTCAGGCTCACGGAGTCGTCGGGTACAGCGTAGCCGACCCCGAGGAGGCCGGGATACCCAGGTTTCCGACGGCAGTACGTGCTATGTCACCAAACAGCGGCGCCGACGATTCGGATGAGACCGACGCCACTTTTGGATTGTAGAGAATCACGGCGATCGCCAGGCGCGGCGCGTCCACCGGAATGATGCCGGCCGTCGTCGAGACCAGACCCGAGGCCCCGTCGATGACCGTCTCCGCGGTGCCCGTCTTCACACCCACTCGGTAGCCGGGAACCTTCGACGCAGCCGCGGTACCCAGATCGTCCTCGACAACCGACTCCATCATCGTCAGCAGCTGCGACGCAGTCGTCGCCTCCAGGACCTGAACCGGCTGGGTGCCCTGCGGGACCTCAACCGTGCCGTCCGTGTTCGTCCACGACTTGACGATGTGCGGGGAAATCCGCACACCGCCATTGGCGATCGTCGCGAGCGCCGAGGCCTCCTGGACCGCCGTAATCGCGTACGCCTGGCCGAACATCGTCACATAGCGGTCACGGCCCTGCCAGTCGTCGGAACTGCGCAGCAGGCCAGCGGACTCGCCGGGCAACTCAATGCCCGTCTCCTGACCGAAGCCGAACGCGCGCATCATCGAATAGCGCTGATCATCCGTCATCGTCTGGCCAATCAGCACAGTTCCCGTGTTCGAAGACTCGGCCAGGACGCCCGTCGCCGTCAAAGCCTCACCGTCATGCTCGTGGAAGTCCGTGATCGGGCCACCCGCATCCGGCAAATTCAGCGAGTACGGCACCTGAAACACGCTCGTGGGCGTGATCGTTCCCTGGTTCAGCGCCGCGCCGATCGTGATGAGCTTGCCCACCGACCCCGGCTCGAACGTGTCCTGCACGGCGTGCACCTTCTGCGGGTTCGCGTTATCCGGCTCCTTCGAATTCGAATCCGCGATCACCAGGATATGGCCGGTCGCCACGTCCTCGATAACGACCGTTCCCCAGTCCGCCTGGTGCTTCGCCACACGCGCATCCAGCAGGTCCTGGACCTGATGCTGGAGGTCGGCATGGATCGTCAGCTCCACCGAACCGCCGTTCTTGGGCTCCACCGTCGTGCGCTTACCACCGGGCATGACCGCGCCGTTGGGGGCGATCTCGAAGGCCTGCTGGCCCGGCGTACCCGTCAGCAACTGGTCAAACTGCGCCTCCATACCCGAGGAGCCCTGGCCCTCCGCGTTCACCGTGCCGATGACGGGGGCCGCCACGTTTCCGTTGGGGTACTCGCGCTCGAAGACCGACTCCCACTCAATGCCGTAGATATCCAGCTTACGGATCTCGCGGTAGGTCACCGCGTCCACGTTGCGCTTGATGTACTCGTAGGTCGAATCCCCCAGCATCATGCCGCCCAGCTCCGCCTCGTCCAGTCCCAGGAGCGGGGCGAGCTGATGAGCGGCCTCGGCCGGGCCGCGCCCGACCTCGTTGCCGTCGTCGTCGCGATGCACGTAGGAGGCGATGTTCACCTGGTTCACCGCGATGTCGTAGGTCTGGATCGAGTTGGCCAGCACGACGCCCGTCGCGTCCGTGATCGAACCACGCGCAGCGGCCACAGCCGTCGACGACGTACGCACGCGCTGCCCCTGAGCGGCCAAAACCGGCCCCTCAACAATCTGGAGCTGCACCAGGCGCACACCGCACAGACACAGCGCGCCAATGATGATCACAAGGATCCAGCGCGAGCGCGAAATGACGCTATCCATAGGCACGTGGCTCCGCCTTACTTGGCGGGCGTCCCGCCTTCAACGGTTCCCGTCTCAAGCGTGATGAAACCGGACGCGCCGGCGGGCACCATGCCGTTTTCCTTAGCGGCCCGCTCCAGCTCGGTCGGCGACGCCTTACGGTCAAGCTCGGCGCGCATCGTCCACGACTGCGCCTCCAGCTCGTTGAGAACCAGCTGCTGCTCGCGAATCTCGAAAGACGTCTGCGCCATGCGCGTGTTCAGAACCATCGAGGCCAGCACGGACGCGAGTGCGACCGTGATAAGCAGCACGAGGACAGCCACGGCCGAGCGACGAGGGCGAGTGCCTTCAACGACGTGGAACTCGCGGACCTCCTCGCGGCGCAGTTCCGGACGAGCCGCGGGACGGGCCTTAGCGGTTGCTGCACTCATGAGAGATCCTTCCATTCGGAAATGAGTTCCGCTCCGCGCAGTCGCACGGATGCAGATCGGGGGTTGTGGTCTTGTTCAGCTCGGTCGGCCTTGTTCGCGCCCTTGGTGAGTAGTCGCAGACTGGGGGCCATATCGTCGGGGATGATCGGCAATCCGGGAGGGGCGGAGCTGGTTGATCCGCGCCGCAGCACGTCCTTGACGATCCGATCCTCCAGGCTCTGGTAGGACTCAACGACCAGTCGTCCTCCGACACGCAGGCTCGCCAGAGCACGGGGCAGAGCCCGCTCCAAGATGGTGAGCTCATCGTTGACGGCCACGCGCAGCGCCTGGAACGTGCGCTTGGCGGGGTTGCCGCCCGTGCGGCGGGCGGGCGCGGGAATGGCCTCACGAATAATGTCGACGAGTTCTCCGGTGCGCGTGATAGGCGCGTCGTCCCGGCGACGGATGATGAGACGGGCGATGCGCGGTGCGAACTTCTCCTCGCCGTAAGTGCGCAGGATACGGATCAGCTCACCCTCCGAGGCCGTGGCCAGCAGGTCGGCCGCGCTGGGTCCGCTGGTGGCGTCCATCCGCATGTCGAGAGGCGCGTCCTTGGAGTAGGCGAAGCCTCGCTCGGCCTCGTCCAGCTGCAGGGAGGACACGCCCAGATCCATCAGGACACCGTCGATGCGCGCGCCGGGACCGCACTGCTCAGCCACGGCCTCGTCAATGCGATCGTAGGTCGTGTGAACCGCGCGGAAGCGATCCCCGAAACGCTCGAGGCGCTCCGAGGCCAGTGCGATCGCCTGCGGGTCGCGATCGATGCCGATGACCGTCAGCCCGGGGAAACGATCGAGCGCCCCCTCGGTGTGACCGCCCATGCCCAGGGTCCCGTCAACGAGGACCGCTCCGGGGCCCTCAATGGCCGGGGCCAGCATGTCCAGGCACTCGGCGAGGAGGACCGGGACGTGACGCTCCGACGCGGGGCGCCCGCCCTCGTCCGGGCGGCGCGACGAATCGCGCACCGCATCGAGTGCTTCAGTCATGTCGCGCCTCCTTCACGCTGATCATGTCCGACCCATCCACCCAGGTCCCCCACCGTGCTCCGCCATCGGGGAAGTGATGTCGGAACAGCGGGCGGAGACCTCGGCGTACGGGTCAGAACATCCCGGGGATAATTTCTTCTGCTGTATTGGAGAAGGCCTCCTCCTGGACCGCGAGGTACTCGCGCCAGGCCGAGGCATTCCAGATTTCTGCTCGCGAACCCGCACCAATGACGGCGAGCTCGCGATCCAGACCGGCGTATGCACGCAGGTCCGCCGGAACGCTAATGCGTCCCTGTTTGTCAGGAACTTCCTTGTAGGCTCCCGAGAGCATCACGCGAATCCAATCGCGCGCCTGCTTCGACGACAGGGGGGCTCGTCGAAGCTCAGCAGTCATGCTCTCGAATTCCGCGACGGGGAATGCGTAGATGCAGTGCTCTTGGCCGCGAGTGAGGACGATTCCGCCCTGCATATCCTCACGGAAACGAGCGGGCAGAAACATGCGTCCTTTGTCGTCGAGCTTGGGCTCATACGTGCCAAGGAACATGTCACCGCCCTCCCCTGTTCGGAACTTTCCCCCACTTTAACCCACTTAGCACCATATTTACAGAGAAACTTGCGGCGTGGCGCGCAATACTAAACGGCTTTTCCGCGCGTTTACAACAAAAAGTTCCCGTGGAGAAAAGTGGAGGAAATCTACGACACATTCCGTGACACGTGTGGCGAGAGTGCCTCACGGCCCAGGCGCTCCAAAACTTATTAAGTGGCGGTTTTCCAGCGCTCATAGACGACGGTTCGGCTCATTTCCGCACGTCACAACCAATACGACAGGACAGTTGGCAGTCCACATGGAGGGACACGGGGAGGAAGGTGGAGGAACTCCGGGGGAGGAAGGTGGAGGGACCCACGGGTGCAAGGTGGAGGAACCCCGGGGAGGAAGGTGGAGGGACCCCGGGGAGGAAGGTGGAGGAACTCAGGGGTGCAAGGTGGAGGAACTCAGGGGTGCAAGGTGGAGGAACTCAGGGGTGCAAGGTGGAGGAACCCCGGGGAGGAAGGTGGAGGAACCCAGGGGTGCAAGGTGGAGGGACCCCGGGGAGGAAGGTGGAGGAACCCCGGGGAGGAAGGTGGAGGAACCCCGGGGAGGAAGGTGGAGGAACCCAGGGGTGCAAGGTGGAGGGACCCAGGGGTGCAAGGTGGAGGCCAACGGGAGCATCATGAAACAACCCGTGAAACACAGTGGGGCGACTTTTGTAAAGCTGTACGCGAGCTGGCGTGTTGTTCGGCATTGAGGCGCTGGGCAACGAAAAACACGCGACGAGAGTATGAAGCGCATGCCTGGGAAGACGCGGCAGTAAGGCATCGAAGAGTCGCGGAAGTCTTCGGGGAGGTCCACGCGTCTACCAGGAAGCGGAATGTAACGCTCGCGGCAGCTGGACCCGACAGGTGGTCGTGGTAACCCGCGTATGCGCAGCTGGGCCCGATCAGTGGCAGCGTGGGCGCGCCGCCCATACTGCCACCTGTAGGGTTAACATGCGCATCCAAGGGCCCGGACGACCACCTGTGGGGTTAACAGGCTCTTCGCATTGTGGGGTGTGGGGGTGGTGTTCGAAGCGTCCCGGGGATCGTGGACAGTGTCGTGGGACGACGATCGAACACAGGAGCTCGCCTTGGGCGCCTCATCAACCAAAAGTCGCACGTAATTTGGGTACCCTAACTTTTCATAGGTATCGAGAAAACCGCAGAATTCCAACGATGTGATTTCAACGTTTGAAATACGTGCCGGGGAATTACGTGCGACATTTCTGAGGAACCACAACATGAGACGCCACAAAGACCCAAGCGGAAGACACCCCAAGCAGAAGACAACTCAAGCACAGAAGACCCCCGCAACCCCGACAGCCGCCACAACCGCCACAAGCACGGGGGCACTGCACCCGTTACGTGGCGGTGCACCCGTTACGTGGCGGTGCACCCGAACAGAAGAGGTGCATTGCCTACGGATCGGGTGCAGCGCCCCAACAAACAAGAACAAACGCGGAACTGACACACCGAACCACTCACCGCCGCACCCCTCCATGCGCACCTGGACCCTACTGGCGGCAGGATGAGCACGCCGCCCACGCCGCCACCTGCACTCCAGCCCACTCCGGCCCAATCCGACACCTCCTACACCCTTACATGCGAAGAGCCGGTTAACATGCGCATCACAGGCCCCCGGCCGCCAGACACGAGATGGCAGATCCGATAGCGAAGCGGGGGTGCGCCTCGCGCTCCCCCGCCCTCACGCCCGGATGATCAGATGATCAGTCGTCGTTCTTGCGATCGTCCCAGCGGCGCTCCTGATCCTGAATGAAGGAATCCCAGCCGCCGTTCTCTTTGTTCTTCTTGCGCCGAGGCCTGTCGGAAGCATCCGAGGGCGAGGCGGGCCTGGACAGCGCGTAGAGGATGCCGGCGACCGTCACGGCGAAGCCGGCAACGCCAATCAGAATCGACACGATGGAGTAGCCCAGCGACACGGCGACGACGAGGAGTACCATGCCCAGGACAGCCCCGGCAAAGCCGAGGGCGATGCGGCGGGGAGCGCGCGGGCCGCGCTGGGGCTCGGACTCCGTTTCTTCCGCGGGGGCGGGGGCGGACATCTGCGAGGCCAGCGCGGGATCTTCCTCGCGCAGGGATGCCTCCATCTGCTCGAGGACCTTCTTCTCATACTCGGTGAGAGCCATTTCCTGCCCCTTTCGGACGTTAACTGGTTCAAGCTTAGCGTACGGCGCGCCCCGCACGGAACGCCTCACAGGAGGGTCCCCTGTTCCCCGCGTTCAGGCGAAGCGGCGCGGGATCCGCCGTCCCCGCCCGAGGCCTCGGCCGCGCCGGTCCCAGCGCCCCGTCCCCCGGCCTCGGCACCGAAGGAGCGCCTGCCCGGCAGATTCTTACCCAAGAGCGTGGCGGGTGCCAGGGCTGCGGAACCGAACTTGGAGCGGATCTGGTCCATCGCGCGCTCTGAGGCTGCGGGCTTCTCATCGCGGTCGAGCGTCACGGCGACGCCGCCGGAGCGGGACTGCAGGCTTTCGACGCGCACGCCGAAGAGGCGCACTCCCCCGCTCGGCATCGCCTCGCGGGCGAACAGGGACTGGGCGGCGCGGGCGATCTCGCGCCCGGTGTCGGTCGGTGCGACCAGGCTGACGCTGCGCGTCATCGTGTGGAAGTCGGCGCCGCGCATTTTAATGCCGACGGTCCACCCGACGACACCGCCGGAGCGCAGCCTGCGGGCACAGTCGTGCGACGCCGCCAGGATGAAGTCCTCGATCTCGTTCCGCGAGCGCACGTTCTCCTCGAAGGTGCGCTCCATGCCGATGGATTTTTCGGGTCGTGAGGTGGTCACCGCCCGCGGGTCGATGCCCCAGGAGAGGTCGTGGAGGTGGTGGGCGGAGGCGACGCCGAGGAGTTTGGTCAGGCGTGTCAGGGGCGTGTGGGCGAGGTCGCCGATGGTGTCGATGCCTTCTCGGTCGAGGATGGCACCGGTGCGTCCGCCAACTCCCCACAGTGCGCCGACGGGCAGCCCGTGCAGGAACTCGATTGTGGCGGAGGCGGGGATCAGGAGCAGGCCGTCGGGTTTGGCGTGCGAGGAGGCGATTTTGGCCACCGATTTGGTGGAGGCGATTCCCACGGATGCGGGCAGTCCCACCTGCTCGCGGATGCGGGTTCGGATGAGGCGGGCAATGTGGGTGGGTGGGCCGAGTCGGCGCCGTGCGCCGCGAACGTCTAGGAAGGCCTCGTCGATGGAGACCTGTTCGAGGGCGGGGGTGATTGTCGCGAGGATGTCCATGACCTGGCGGGAGTAATGGCTGTAGAGCGCGTGGTTGCCGGGGATGAAGGCCGCCGTGGGGCACAGGGCACGCGCGCGGGATGTGGGCATGCCGGCGCGTACGCCCAGGGCGCGGGCCTCGTAGGTGGCGGAGGTGACGACGCCGCGCCCGGAGGTGCCGCCCACGACGATGGGCCGTCCGATGAGGGAGGGGTCTTCGCGCATTTCGACCTGGGCGTAGAAGGAGTCCATGTCGACGTGCAGGATCGGCGTGGCCGAGTCGTCCGATCCCCAGTCGCGTTTGGCGCGCGCGTCTCTGGGAGCGTTTGACATGTCACCTCCTGAAGCAGCGAGCACGGTCCCGTGGTTACAGTGTCCACCATGGCACGCTCATCTTCGTCACGCGACATCTCCTTCGAGACGGATTTCGGCTCGGCGCGTATCCGGTGGGATGGCCCGCGCGCGACGCTGTTCCTGGACGGCGTGGAGTCTTCGGCGGTGGATACGTCGGATCCGACGTATCTGGAGTTCGAGTACATGCAGCACATGAGCGCGGTCGTGGCCGCCGCGTGGGGCCAGGGGGATCGTTTCCGAGCGTTGCATGTGGGTGGCGCGGCGTGTGCGCTGGCGTGCGCGTGGTCTGCTACCTTCCCGCAGTCGCGGCACGTGGCCGTTGAGGTTGATCGGCTCCTGGCTGAGCAGGTGCGTGAGCATTTCCCGATCCCAAAGGCCCCGCAGGTCAAGATCCGCGTGGGCGACGGGCGGGCTATCCTGGATCAGACGCGCGAGGGTTCGTTCGACGTGATCGTGCGCGACGCTTTTGCCGCGGGGCTCACTCCCGATCACCTGCGCACGATTGAGTGCGCCCGTCAGGCGCGCCGTTCTCTGACGGATCGGGGCGTGTACCTGGTCAATTGCGCGCACGGGGGTGCGGCCAACGCGCGCCAGGACGTGGCGGCGTTGCAGGAGGTCTTCCCCTTTGTTGCGTCGATCCAGGATCCGAAGGTGGGGCGAAGCGGTCGGCACGGCAACGTCGTCGCACTGGCATGCAACGACGGGGTGGTGGACGCGGACGACATCGATCGGGCGCTGCGTACGCTGGCCTTGCCCGCGCGCATCACCAGGCCCGCTGAGCTGGTGCGCTGGGTGGCGGGCTTCCCCGCGCTCACGGACGCTCAGATCGGCTATCCCCCGTCTCACTGACGAGGTCAGCCCTCCGTTCCCCCGCCCGCGCCGCGGGTGCGGGGTTGCCCGCGTGCCCCCTGGGGCGCGCCGCGAGCAGGGCCGGGGGTGTCCGACGCTTAGGCGCGGTGGCGCGGCGAGGAGGGCCCGGGTTCTTTGCCGTTGCGGCGGGCCTCGACGCGGGCGAGCACGTCTTCGAGGGTGTCGGGCTTGGAGGGAGTCTCGGTGCCGTCGACGCGGGGGGCGCGCTGGACGGACTCGATTTCTTCGGCTTTGGCGCGCGAGACCTGCGCGAGGTAGGCCTCGATGACGTCGCCGATGTCCTTGGTGGACTTGTCCTCGTCGCGGGCGGCGGCAGGCTGGGCCATGCCGGCCAGCGGGATCGCGCCGTCGCCTCCGCTCCACGCATCGAAGTGTTCTTCGAGGTTGGAGACGGTGTGGGAGATGTCCGGGTTGGATTCAACGAGCTTTTCGATGTTCTCCTGGTCCTGCGCGGCGCCCTGCTCGAGGTCGCCGACGGGCAGAGACAGGTCCGCGAACTTGGCCAGCGAGGTCAGCAGCGCCGAGGAGGCGGCCGGGTAGCCGGTGTCGGCCATGTAGTACGGGACAGCGCCGAGCAGCGCGAGCCCGCCAATGCCTCGTTGCCCGAGTCGAATCTGCACGAAGGTCGACAGGGGCGCGGGGAACTGCATGTGGTTCGTGATCTTCGCGCCGCCCGCGGGCAGCAGGGAGGCATCAGTGGCCTGGACGTGCACGGGAGTGGGCCGCGTGTGGGGGACGCCGGAGGGCACGCCGTGCAGCGAGAAGGTGATCTCCACGCCGGCGCGCTTGCAGATGTCGTTGATGGCGTTCGTGAAGGACTCCCAGTGCGCGTCCGGTTCGGCGCCGTGCAGGACAAGGATCGGATTTCCCATGTCGTCCTCGACCAGGTCGAGCACGGTCTTGGGCATGACCATGTCCGGAGAGGACACCCAGTCGTCAACGGTCACGATGGGCCGGTGCGAGCGGTAGTCCATGAGGGTGTCGGCGTCGAAGGTAGCGACGCGCTCGTTGTGCAGCGACCGCAGCATCTGCCCGATCGCTATGCGCCCGGCGGCGCCGGCGTCAATCGCCCCATCGAAGTGGATGAGGAGAATCTTGGCCTTCGCGCCTGCGGCGGGCCCGTCCTCGTAAAGGTCGGTCGCGGTGATGCTCACGTATCCTCCTCATGCTCGGTCTTTTCTCTCATGTCTAACGTACCTGTGGGGGCGGCGCCGCGTCATGCGAGGACACGTTTTGAGCTTGGGGCGAAGTCACGGTGTTGAAAAAAGGCTGCTCACAGCGCAACGACGAAAAGTGAGCAACAATAGAAGGCCACCAATATCGAGGAGGACCTATGACCACGGGCGCGCAGCAGGAGTCACGCACGGACCTTCCGTTGCCTGAACAGGACTTCGTCGACGCCGCCTACGAGCGTCTCGACGCGCTTCGCGCCTCCTACCGGGATCGTCAGGGCCGCATTCATTCGACGCACGGTGTCGGAAACGCGCAGGCGTGGACGGAGCGCGAGGCCCTGTCTGCGCACCTGGGTGAGATGGCCGCGCGCCTGGAGGGCGTGGAGGAGCGCCTCGTGTTCGGTCGCCTCGACATGGTGGATTCGTCGACGCGCCACGTTGGTCGCCTGTCCCTGTCTCACGAGGACGGCACTCCCCTGCTCGTGGATTGGCGTGCCCCCGCCGCGCGTCCCTTCTATCAGGCGACGTCGGCTGAGCCGGAGGGCGTCGTGCGTCGCCGCCACATTTCGACTCGCGACCGGCGCGTGACGGGGCTGGAGGACGAGCTGCTCGACGCCTCGCACGCCCAGGGCCTGGAGCTGCAGGGCGAGGGCGCCCTCATGCATGCCCTGAGTGAGGCGCGCGACGGGCGCATGGGTGACATCGTGGCGACCATCCAGTCTGAGCAGGACCGCATCATCCGCGCCTCCGACAAGGGCCTCCTGGTCGTCCAGGGCGGCCCGGGCACGGGCAAGACCGCGGTCGCGCTGCACCGCATCGCCTACCTGCTGTATGCCCACCGCGAGCGCCTGGAGCGCTCGGGTGTTCTGCTCGTGGGGCCCTCGCGCTTGTTCTTGCGCTATATCGAGCAGGTGCTGCCCTCCCTGGGTGAGACGGGTGTTGTGTCGGTGACGATGGGCGATCTCGTGCCGGGCGTGCGTGCGCGTGCGTCCGAGGACGAGGCCGTGGCTCGGATCAAGGGGCTGCCGGCCTGGGCGGCGATCGTCAAGGAGGCGGTGCGAGCGCTCACGAAGCTTCCCAAGGGGGATCAGGAGCTGCGCGTGTGGAACCGTACCGTGACGCTCACCCGCGGCGACGTGGAGGCGGCCAGGCGGCGCGCCAAGCGCTCGGGGCGTCCCCACAACGTGGCGCGCGAGTCGTTTGCACGCGAACTGATGGACGTGTTGGCGCTTCGCCTGGCGCGCGAGGCTGGGGACGCCGACTCCGAGGGGCGCGTCGAGCCGGAGGTCAAGCGCTCCTGGCTCATTGAGATTCGAGACTCGGTGGATTGCCGCCGCGCGATCAACACGGCGTGGATGCCCACGAGCGCGCAGACGCTGCTACGCAGGCTCTATGCACGCCCGGAGGTGTTGGCGGCGGCCAACCGGCGCGCGAGGTCGCCGTTGCGCCCCGACGAGCTGGCCCTCCTGGTGCGGCCGCGCTCGGCGCCCTGGACGATCTCGGACGTTGCGATCCTGGACGAGTGCGAGGAGCTGCTCGGCCCCATGCCGACCTCGTCGGCTCCCTCGAAGGAGACGGACGGGGGCGAGCTCGAGCGCGCTCGTGCCGCCATCGAGGGGCAGAACCTGGGAGGCGGCATCGTCACCGCGCAGATGCTCGCCGAACACACCGCGGAGCAGGAGTCGTGGGCGCCCCTGGCCGAGCGTGCGGCCAAGGATCGCGCGTGGGCCTACGGCCACATCGTGGTCGACGAGGCCCAGGAACTCTCCCCCATGGCGTGGCGCGCCCTGCTGCGCCGCTGTCCCTCGCGGTCCTTCACGGTCGTCGGTGACCTGGATCAGCGCCGCGGCTCTCAGCGTCCCGCCTCGTGGGAGAAGGCGCTAGGGCCCGCGGCCCGCGCTTTTGCCGCCGAGTACGCCCTGACCGTCTCCTACCGCACCCCTGCGACCCTCACGACCCTTGCCGAGGGTGTGGTGGCGCGTGCGGGGGCACCTGTCCTCTACCCGATGACCGCCGTGCGCGACGTCGAGGGATGCTACCGCGTCACTCACGTGGACGCGCCCGAGGCTGCCCCGGCCTCGTCCCGAGACACCGACCCGTTGTGGGAGGCCGCGCACCAGGCCCGCCAGATCGCAGAGGAACGCCTGGACCGCGAGGCGGGCGCCTCACGCGGCCGCGTCGCCATCATCGTGGGCGCGCAGCGTGCCCGCGCGTGGGGCGCCGACGTCGACGGGGACAGCGCGCTGTCCGAGCGCGTCGCCCTGCTCTCAGCGAACGCAACGAAGGGCTTGGAGTTCGATTCGGTCGTCCTGGTCGAGCCCGGCGAAATCATGAGCGACGGCATCGGCGACCTGTTTGTCGCCCTGACTCGCGCCACCCACGACGTCCACGTCGTCCACGCCGCCGCGCTGCCCGCCGGCATGGAAGAGTGGTAGTCGGTGACCACACAGTGACGATGCCACGCTGGTTGTGCCCCCATCTGCCATGATGGAGTCATGACACGAGCATTACTCTTGGAAAACCCGCACCCGATCGCCGACGAGATTTTCGCCAAGTTCAGCATTGAGGTCACCCGCGTGACGGGCGCCCTGTCTGAGGACGACCTGATCGATGCGCTCGAGGGTATCGACTACGTGGGTCTGCGTTCCAAGACCGAGGTCACCGAGCGCGTCCTGCGCGCCCGCCCGAACCTGAAGGCCATCGGCGCCTTCTGTATCGGCACTAACCAGATCGACCTGGCCACCGCCACCGAGATGGGCATCGCCGTGTTCAACGCCCCCTACTCCAACACGCGTTCCGTCGTCGAGCTCGCGATCGGCGAGATTATCGACCTGTCGCGCCGCGTGACGGTGAAGAACTCGCGCCTGCACCGCGGCGTGTGGGACAAGAGCGCCGACGGCGCCCACGAGGTGCGCGGGCACACGCTGGGCATCATCGGCTACGGCAACATCGGCACCCAGCTGTCGGTGCTGGCCGAGGCCATGGGCCTCAACGTCATCTTCTACGACGCCGCCGAGCGCCTGGCCCTGGGCAACGCCACGCAGATGCCCACCATGGAGGCCGTGCTACGCGAGGCCGACATCATCTCCGTGCACGTGGACGGCCAAGAGTCCAACACCAACCTCATCGGGCGAGGCGAGTTCGAGCTCATGAAGCCCGGCGCCCTGTTCATCAACCTCTCGCGCGGACACGTCGTCGACGTGGATGCCCTGCACGCCGCACTGGTCTCGGGCCACCTGGGCGGCGCGGCCATCGACGTGTTCCCCGAGGAACCGCGCGCCAACGGCGACCCCTTCTCCTCGCCCCTGGCCACCCTCGACAACGTCATTCTCACCCCGCACATCGGCGGGTCCACGGAGGAGGCACAGTACGACATCGGCCGTTTTGTGGCCGCCAAGATCGGTGAGTACCAGGCCAGCGGCTCGACCGACATGAGCGTGAACCTGCCCAACCTGACCATGAACATCGGCAGGCGTTCGCGCTACCGCGTGCGCCTCATCCACCGCAACGTGCCCGGCGTCATGGCCCGCGTGAACTCGATCTTCGCGTCGTCGGAGGCCAACGTCGACGCCCAGATCCTGGCGACCATGGACGAGGTCGGCTACGTGCTCACCGACATTTCGGCCGGCCTGGGTCGCGAGGCCCTGGAGGAGCTGAGCCACCTGCCCGAAACCGTCCGACTGATTGCGACGCCCCTGTAGAAACTGTCGCTTTCATCGCGCTTCCAGGTGGTCAAACGAGGCCGTAACTTACGGTATCGTAGGGGCAGCACCACCAAAGGAGCATAGATGGACCTCACGTCCTCGCTGCGGGCGCTCTATGCGCCCGGCGTCGCCTACGAAATCGCCACTCCCGACCAGCCGATCCCGGATATGGTCCTGGACGTCGCCGCCCGCTATCCCAAGCGTGCCGCCATCGACTTTTTCGCCCGCCAGCTCTCCTACGAGCAGCTGGTCGAGCAGATGCGTCGGTGCGCGGGGGCCTTGCACCAGGCGGGCGTGCGCGCGGGAGACCGCGTCGCTCTCGTCATGCCCAACTGCCCACAGCACGCGGTTGCAGTCCTGGGCACGATGCTGCTGGGCGCCGTCGTCGTCGAACACAACCCGCTTGCTCCCTCCGGCGAGCTCGAGGGCGAGTACGCGCGCCACGGCGCGCGCGTGACGATCGCCTGGTCCAAGACCCTGGAGAAGCTGACCTTCCTGGGCCGAGGCCACACCACCTTCTCGATGGACCTGACGACGGCCCTTCCCACGGCCTCGCGCCTGGCGCTCAAGCTGCCCCTCAAGGCCGCGCGCGACAAGCGCGACCAGCTCACTAGCCCGCGCCCCACCTGGGCTCGCTCGTGGACACGCGCCATGCGCACAGCCACCCCCTGGAACGGAACATGCCCCGCCTCCATGGACGACGTCGCCCTCCTCATCCACACGGGCGGCACGACGGGCGTTCCCAAGGCCGCGGCTCTCACGCACGCCAACCTGCGCGCCAACGTCGAGGAGTCCATCGCATGGGTGCCCGTCCTGCACGAGGGCGCCGAGGTCTTCTACTGCATCCTGCCCCTCTTCCACGCCTTCGGGTTCACGATCGGTTTCCTGGCGGGCCTGCGCCTGGGGGCGACCGTCGTCATGTTCCCGAAGTTCGACACCGCCCTGGTCCTGGCCGCCCAGCGCCGACTCCCCTGCACGTTCTTCCTGGGCGTGCCCCCCATGTACGAGCGCCTGCTGGCGGCAGCCGAGGGCACGGACGTGGACCTGTCCTCCATCCACTTCTCCCTGTCGGGCGCGATGCCCCTGTCGGCGCCTCTGGCCCAAAAATGGGAGGAGGCGACCGGCGGCCTCATGATCGAAGGCTACGGCATGACCGAGGCATCCCCGATCCTCCTCGGTTCCCCCCTGGCATCCTCGCGGGCGCGCGGGGCGCTGGGTATTCCCTTCCCCTCCACGCAGGTGCGCATCGTCGACCCCGAGGACCCCGCGCGCGACGTCGAGGACGGCGCGGTCGGCGAGCTCATCGCAACCGGCCCGCAGGTCTTCTCCGGGTACTGGAATCAGGACGAGGAGACCGCGGAGGTGTTCACCGCCGACGGCTGGCTGCGCACGGGCGACCTGGTCCAGGTGCGCGACGGCTTTATCTACATGGCTGACCGACGCAAGGAGATGATCAACTCCTCCGGCTTCAACGTCTATCCCTCTCAGGTCGAAGATGCGGTGCGCACGATGCCCGGCATCCTCGACGTGGCTGCCGTGGGAGTCCCCGCCGGCGAGAGCGGCGAGGATGTCGTCGCAGCCGTCGTTCTCGAGGCCGGCGCGTCGGTCACGCTCACGGACCTGCGCAACTGGGCGGAAAAGTCCTTAGCGCACTACGCCCTGCCCCGTCAGGTCGTCGTCATGAGCGAGCTGCCGCGCTCCCAGCTGGGCAAGGTCATGCGCAAGAAGGTGCGCGAGCAGATCGTGGGCGCGCGCGGGGCGACCTCCGAGGCCGTGGCTGGTGCCCGCGAGGCCGTGGCCGAGGCCGTGACCGGGGCACGCGAATCGGTGGCCGGGGCACGTGAAGCCATGTCGGAGCGAGTCGCTGAGGCGCGCGGCGCCGCGACCGAGGCGGTTGTCGGCGCCCGCGAAGCGATGTCCGAGGCCGTGGCCGGGGCGCGAGAATCCGTCTCTCAGGCGTCGAGCGAGGCCACCGCGGCCGTACGCAGACTGGCCACAGGCGCCGACCGAACGGACGAGCACGACAGGAAGGACAGCTAGGAGCCACCCGCCGCCGACGGATCGACGAGTCGCCCGCGCCACCAGGCGCGGGCGCTACTCGTCTCCGAGCAGCGACGCAGCGCCGGCACGCTTGCGACTCACCCGGGACTTACGCGGCTTCTTCGGAGCAACCGGGGCGGACACCTCCTCGGACGGCGCGTCGGCGGCCACCTCCGCGGCCTGGGAACGCTCGCGCAGCGCATGGATAGCATCCTCGAAGTCCTCAAGGGTATCGAATGCTCGATAGACGGAGGCGAAACGCAGGTAGGCAATGACGTCGAGGTCGCGCAGAAAGGGCAGGATCGCCTTGCCGACCTCATTGGTGGACACGTTGGATACGCCGGTCGAACGCAGCTGCTCCTCCACCTGCTGGGCGAGGATCGCGAGCTGATCGTCCGAGACGGGCCTGCCCTGGCAGGCCTTTTTCACGCCGGAGACGACCTTGTTGCGGGAGAAGGATTCAACCACGCCCGAGCGTTTGACGACCTGGAACGACGACGTTTCCAGGGTCGTAAAACGCTTCTTGCAGTGCGTGCACTCGCGACGACGCCGGATCGAGGCGCCGTCGTCCGCGATGCGCGTGTCGACGACGCGCGAGTCAGGGTTATGACAGAAAGGACAGTGCACCCCTCAACGGTACACGCTCCAAGCGCCCGCTGTCACAGGAGTCCCGCGAGCCACTTCACCGAACGGGAACGACGACGCGCTGACCGGGCCGCAGAGCTCCGCTGATGCCATTGAGACGTTCAATATCCGCGACGATTTCTTCGACCGGGCGTTCGCTCCTGACCGACTCGGCCATCGACCAAATCGAATCACCGCTGACGGCCGCCTTGATGACGGTCGGCCCATCGTAGGCGCTGGGCTGGATCGCAAGCCCCAGAGCGCCCGCGCCTACGGACAGCGCGAGCGTGGCGAGCGCGCCTGCGACCAGGGACCGACGCGACGAGCGGGCGGGTCGACGCGGAGGAACGGGCGCGCGCAGGAACGCGGGATCGTCCGCCCGCTGGGCTTCGATACGTCGGCGCACGGACGGGGCCGACGAGATGTCACGAACCGTGGCCACGCGCGCATCCTGCGCCGGACGCATCGGGGAGCGGCGCGCCGGGAAGGAAACGGCAGGCCCAGGGGTGTACGGAAGACTCATGGCAACCTCCAAACATCAGTATCGAACACATGTTCGTCGAACACCTGTACGATAGCACGCGCCCATGCGAATGTCGAGACCCACTCGAACATATGTTTCATGTTGCGCGTTTTCGCCTTAAACTTGACGTATCCAGTGGACGCCCACCCATGCACATCTGCGTCCACGCGCACAACAGGAGGGTCCATGACCGAGCGACCGATCAGCGATCGCCACCGCGCGATCTTGCGCGTTATCAACGACAAACTGGCCTCCAGCGGCTTTCCCCCCTCTGTGCGCGAGATCGCATCCTCGGTCGGCCTGGCCTCCCCGTCGACGGTCAAGCACCACCTGGATTCGCTCGAGTCGGAGGGCTACCTCGCGCGCGAACCCGGACTACCGCGCGCCCTCGACCTGACGGACAAGGCGCGCCGAACGCTCGGAATCGCCCCCTCAGCCCCGGCCTCGTCTTCGGTTGTGCCCATTGAAATCCCCGTCTCGCACGTGGAGGAGGAAGGCACCGCGATCCCCCTCGTGGGACGCATCGCGGCCGGATCGCCCATCACGGCCGAACAGCATGTCGAGGACGTCTTTCACCTACCCACCTCCATAACCGGCCGCGGCGACCTGTTCATGCTCGAGGTCTCCGGCCAGTCCATGATCGACGCCGGCATCTTTGACGGAGACTACGTCGTCATCCGCTCACAAAACGAGGCGCGCAACGGCGAATTCGTGGCTGCCATGATCGACGGCGAAGCCACCGTGAAGGAGCTATCGATCACGGACGGTCACGTGTGGCTGCTGCCCCACAACAAGGACTACTCCCCCATCCCCGGCGACGAGGCCACCATCCTCGGCAAGGTCGTCACCGTCATCCGCTCCCTCTAACAGCCCCACCAACGAACGGTGGCGCCGACCCCCGAAGGGATCGGCGCCACCGTTTGCTATAAGCCCGATCAGAAGCCCAGGTCGCGGGCAACATTGCGCAGGCGCTCCGCCGAGGCGGTCAGGCCATCGCGCTCATTGAGGGTCAGCGGCGGGTTCAGGACGCGTCCGGCGCCGTCGCGGCCAACGATCGTCGGGGCGGCCATGACGACGTCCGAGATGCCTTCCCAGTCCTCCAGCAGCGTCGAGATGGTCAGGACGCGCTGCTCGTCGCGCAGCACCGCACCGGCGATGTTCGCGGCGGACAGGCCGATGGCGTAGTTGGTCGCGCCCTTGCCCTCGATGATCTTGTATGCGGACTGGACGACCTCCTGCGCAATGGAGTTGCGCAGAGCGGCGTCGAAGGTACCGCCGGACAGGGTCGGGCCCCACTGGGAGAGCGGAACGTTACCGATCTCGGCGCTGGACCACAGGGCGACCTCGGAGTCGCCGTGCTCGCCGGCCACGTAGGCATGGATGTTCTGCGTGGCAACGCCGGTCTCACGAGACACGAGGTAGCGCAGGCGCGAGGTGTCGAGCACCGTGCCCGAGCCGAAAACCTGGTTGCGCGGCAGACCGGTCAGCTTCAGAGCCACGTAGGTGACGACGTCGACCGGGTTGGTGACGAACATGAAGCGGGCGTCGGGGGCCACATTCTGCAGGTTCGGCACGATCTTCTTCATAAGGTTGACGGTCGAACCGGCCAGCTCCAAGCGCGACTGGCCGGGCTGCTGCTTGGCGCCAGCCGTCACGATAATCAGGTCGGAACCGCGAACGATTTCAACATCGTCGGAGCCTTCGATCGAGCCTGCGGGGGTGAACTGGATGCCATGGGCCATGTCGAGGGCTTCGGCCTCAACCTTGGGCTTGTTGATGTCCTGAAGAACGATCGAACGAGCGTCGCCACGCATCGCACACGCGTAAGCGACGGCCGTACCAACGGCACCGGCGCCGATGATGGCAATCTTCGAGGGACGTCCAGAGGACTTAGAGGGGTACAGGGTCTGCGCTTTGTTTTCCACGTGTCTCTCCTAGATATGAGCAGGCGCTTCCATTGCTGCAGGTCATGGGTCGCCTAATGGTTAATTTACACGATCTTTCACGTGTTGAAAACCACTCTTCACCTACTGATCACCGGCTGCGTTCAGACGCCGCAGAGCGCCGCGCACGACCTCCGGATTCGTGGTGGGCCACATGGCCGGCAGGGAGCGCATGATGAAGGATCCGTAGCGTTTCGTCACCACGCGCGGGTCGAGGATCGCGACGACGCCGCGGTCGCTCGTCGAGCGCAGGAGTCGGCCCGCGCCCTGGGCCATCATGAGGGCCGCGTGGGTCAGGGACACGGACATGAAACCGTTTCCTCCCCTGCGTTCGACGTCCATCGACCGTGCGCGTGACACGGGATCGTCGGGGCGTGGGAAAGGAATCTTGTCGATGACGACCAGGCGGCATGCGTCCCCGGCGACGTCGACGCCCTGCCACAGGGACATGGTGCCCACCAGGCACGAGTCGCGCTCGGCGCGGAAACGTGCGATCAGCTGGGCGAGGGTTTCCTCCCCCTGTAGGTAGACCGTCAGGTCGGTGCGTTCGCGCAGCGCCTGCGCGCCGACGGTCGCCCCGCGCCGGGAGGCGAACAGGGCCAGCACTCCACCGCCCGAGGCCTGGGCCAGGTCCACGAGCTCGTCCAGCAGCTGCTCGGAGGGGCCGTCGCGCCCCGGCAGGGGCAGGTGGGTCGCCACGTACTGGATCCCCTGGTGGGCATGGTCGAAGGGCGAGCCCACGTCGATGCCGTGCCAGGGCACGCCCGACACGGCCATGCCGGTGGCCGCGGCCATGACATCGAAGTTGCCGCCCAGGGCCAGGGTCGCCGAGGTGAGAATCGCGCCTCGCTCGCCGATGCCATTCCCGCCGATCGCGGCCGACACGTCCAGGGGCCCCACCGTCAGGCGAGCGTTGTCGGACTCGTCGCGGGTGATGTAGGCGATCGATTGGTCGGGATCGCGTCCCCACGCGTCCAGGGCCCCGATCAGCTCGTCGATCGCGGCGCGGGCCAGGAGCTTGGCGGCCGGCTCACCCTGCGCCTCGCTGACCTCGTGGCTGGCTCGGCGCGCGGCGTCGTCGAGGACGATCATCGCGTCAACGAGGGCGCTCGGCCGGTACTCCAGGAGGCCGTCGGGCAGGGGTGCCATGGCTGCGCCCAGCCCGGCCCCGGCCTCGTCCAGGTCCGTGGAGTCGATCGACAGGTTCGAGCGCAAGGATCGGGCCACGCGGCTGACCCTGGCCACCGTGATGTCCGCGGCCGCCTGGGAGCGCACGCGGTCGGCCAGCTCGTGCGCCTCATCAATCACGACGGCGTCGTATTCACCAAAAAGTTCGCCCTCGCCGCAGGCGTTGATGCCGAACAGAGAGTGGTTGGTGACCACGACGTCAGCCTCGGAGGCGTCCAGGCGCGCGGCTTGGGCGAAGCACTCGTCGATGAGGGGGCAATGCTTGCCCAGGCACTCGGGCTTGGCGACCGAGGCATGGTGCCATGCGCGGTCGGAGACGCCCGGCACCAGGTCGTCGCGATCCCCCGTCGTGGTCTCGGTGATCCACTCGCGGATGCGCAAGATTTCCTTGCCGAGCTCACCCGTCGGTCCGACGCCGATGTCACGATCCTCGAAGAGCGTGCCCTCAGTCGGGTAGCCGCCGTCCAGCTTGTGCAGGCACGCGTAGTTCGTCCACCCCTTGAGCACAGCGACCTTCAGGCGCACGCCCGTCTCTGACGCGACCGCGTCGACGGCGACCGGCGCGTCCTTGACCAGAATCTGGCGCTGGAGGGCCAGCGTCGCCGTCGAGACGACGCCGCGCACCCCATTCGTCGCGCAGTGCGTCAGCAGCGGGACCAGGTAGCCCAGCGACTTACCCGTTCCCGTGCCGGCCTGAACCAGCAGGTGCTCGCGGTCCTCCAGGGCAGCGGCGCCCTCGGCGACCATCGAGGCCTGCCCCTCGCGCGGAGCCCCACCCATGCCGGCGACGACCGCATCGAGGACGCGGCACGAGGCCTCGACCAGATCCTCGCTCACGAAGCGCTCACCGGCTCATCGTCGGCTATGCCGCCCACTGCCTCGCGGGCGATGATGGCGGCCAAGGCCTCGTCGACGCGGGCCACGATCCGAGTGCCGGTCTCCACGTACTCCTCGCGCTCGACCTCACCCTCCTCGTGGATGCGGTGGACCAGCGAGCCCGCCGAGTAGGGCACGATCGCGTCGATGGCCACGCGGGGCCGGGGCAGCATGTCCTCCAGGGCCGCGCGCAGCGCCTCCACGCCCCAGCCGGTGTGGGCGCTGAGCGGTACCGCGCCGGGGAAGACCGTACGCAGGAGGGCGATCTGCTCGGGCGACGCCAGGTCGGCCTTGTTCAGGGCGATCAGCTCGGGGATGTCCGAGGCCCCCTCGATCGTGTCGATGACGGCGCGCACGGCCTGCACCTGGGAGGCCGGGTCGGGGTGGGCGGCGTCCACAACGTGCAGGATCACGTCGGCTTGGCCCACCTCCTCCAGGGTCGAGCGGAATGCCTCAACCAGCTGGGTGGGCAGGTTGCGCACGAAGCCGACCGTGTCGGTGAGCGTGTACTCGCGCCCATCCGCGGCACGCGCCCGGCGCACGGTCGGGTCCAGGGTCGCGAAGAGCGCGTCCTGGACGAGGACGCCCGCGTCCGTCAGACGGTTCAGCAGCGTGGACTTGCCCGCGTTCGTGTACCCGGCAATGGCCACCGAGGGCACTCCCCCGCGGCGGCGCGAGTTGCGCTGGGTTCGACGGGCGGGTTCCATGCGCGCGATGTCCGCGCGCAGCTTCGCCATGCGCGTGCGGATGCGGCGGCGGTCCAGCTCGATCTTGGTCTCACCGGGGCCGCGAGAGCCGATGCCCGCGCCGCCCGCGACGCGACCGCCAGCCTGACGGGACATCGACTCACCCCAGCCGCGCAGACGCGGCAGCAGATACTCGAGCTGCGCAAGTTCAACCTGGGCCTTGCCCTCACGGGACTTGGCGTGCTGGGCGAAAATATCGAGAATGAGGGCCGTGCGGTCCACAACCTTGGCGTCCACGACGTCCTCCAGCCCACGGCGCTGGGAGGGGGCCAACTCCTCGTCGACGATGACCGTGTCGGCCTCCACCGCGCGCACGATCTCGGCCAGCTCACGGGCCTTGCCGGATCCCAGGTAGGTCGCCGGGTCGGGCTTCATGCGGCGCTGGATAATGCCATCGAGCACGCGCGAACCGGCGGTCTCCGCGAGCGCGGCGAGCTCGCGCAGCGAGTTCTCGGCCTCTTCCTCGCTCTGCGTGGTGCGCAGGCCCACGAGCACGACCTTTTCGAGTCGCACCTGGCGGTATTCGACCTCGGAGATGTCCTCACGGTCGGAGGCACCCGTGTCGACGCGGCGCGTGCCCGCGCGGGCGTCGCGTTCCAGTGCGCCTGCGTCCCCCGAGTTGTCCTGTCCCGCGGTCGAGGAGAGCGCCGCTGCCGAGCGCGCGAGAATGCGCGCGACGACGTCGTTGACGCGCTGGTCGCGTTCCTCGATCGAGGCGTTGGAATCGGTGGGAGTGGTGTCCATATCCGTCCTTCACGTGGGGGCTTCCAGTGTCGCACGGCGGGCCCTCATCTGCGCCTGCGCGCGCGGGCGCGATAGGCTTTCTTCCGTGGACGAACAGTACTTCACCGACTCTGCCCCCGCGAGCGCCGACGAGACTCACGTGATCGAGGTGAGCGCCCGCGGCTTCGATCTGTCGATGTGCGTGTCGTCGCGCGTCTTTTCGGGTTCCAAGCTGGACTTGGGGACCCGTCAGCTGCTTTCCGTCGCGCCCGACCTGCCCAAGGGCGGGACCTTCCTGGACCTGGGGTGCGGTTGGGGTCCGATCGCGACCGTCATGTCGCTGGAGTCGCCGGGCGCGAGCGTGTGGGCGGTGGACGTCAACTCGCGTGCCCTGGATCTGACGGCTCGTAACGCGGCTGCCAACGGGGCCGCCGGGGTGCGCACACTCAAGGCCGAGGAGGCGCTGGCCGCCTCCGCCGAGACGGACACGCGCTTTGACGTCATCTGGTCCAATCCGCCGGTGCGCATCGGCAAGGAGGCGATGCACGAGATGCTGGCGTCGTGGCTGGGCCGCCTCGCCCCGACGGGCGTCGCCTACCTGGTCGTCCAGCGCAACCTGGGCGCTGACTCGCTCATCGGCTGGCTCAATGGCCGGGGTTTCCAGGCCTCCAAGTTCGCCTCCAAGAAGGGCTTCCGCATTATCGAGGTTCGCCCCGCCTAAGGGGTCGGTTCCCGTGACGAGGCCGTGGCCTCGTCCCCGGGTCCTCGCAGGCTCCCTCGGGTCAGGACAGGCGGATGTCGGCCACGCGCGTGGCGGGGCCTGTCAGGAACACGGAGGCATCCGTGATGCGCGGGGTCTCGCCACTCCAGTCGATGACGTCGTCCAGGCCCACGGTTACCGTGCCGCCGGGGATGTCGACCCTCCACTGGGTGGGGGCGCCCGGTCCCCGACGCAGGGCGGTGGCCAGGGCCGCCGCGCAGCAGCCGGTTCCGCACGCCTGGGTCTCCCCCACGCCGCGCTCGAGGACGCGCATGGCGATGTGCCCCTGCTCCTGCCCGGCTTGCGTGAGGTCCACGACCAGCTCCAGGTTCGTGCCCGCCTCGGGCGCGGGGTCGTAGGAGGGGCGCGCGGCGGGCGGAATCATGGACACGTCCACGGTGGGCAAGAAGACGGCGCGCAGGGTCGCCTCGTCGGCCAGCTCGACGACCGTGTGCGGGTTGGGCATGTCCACCCAGATACCGCCCAACACGCCGTCGATGCCCGGGACTCGCACGTCGATCGTCTCGCGCGCCGGAGACGCCGCCGGACCCATGTCGACGCGGTAGCTCGCGCCCTGCCCCTCGTCCTCCGATTCCGGGGTCACGCGCTTGATGCCGCCGCGCGTGGCCACATCCAGCGTCTGTCCAACCGGCAAATCCACGAGTCCCTCGCGGCGCAGGTGATCGACGAAGACGCGCACGCCGTTGCCGCACATCTCCGCCTTCGAACCATCCGCGTTGCGGTAGTCCATGAACCACATCCCGTCGCACTCGACCGCGCGAATGAAGCCGTCCGCGCCGATCCCAAACGCCGGGGAACACAGGGTCGCGACCTCGGCCTCGCTCGGGTCATAGTCGTCAAAGCGATCCGTGGCCACGACGAAGGAATTACCGGCACCGTGCGCCTTGACAACACGGGCATGGGAGGGCAGCTGCGAGTTCTTCATGAATCCACCGTAGCGCGGGCACCCGCCTCACGCAGCCGCCGCCCGCGTGACGAGCGTGCCAGGGCAGCCTCGGCCGCGCGCTCCGTCAGCTCGACCACGTGGGCCGCCACGGCCTCGTCCGAGTCGAACTCCTCCACGTCCAGCCAGTGCACGCGCGGATCCGGGCGCAGCCACTTGACCTGGCACCGGGCCAGCTGACGGGTGGCCAGCGCGATGGATTCCACGGCCTCCTCCTCGCTCATCACCCCGTCGATCACCGCGAGCGCCTGGGCATAGCCCGTCGCCCGCGAGGCGGTCTTGGCCTCGCGCAGGCCCTCGTCGATGAGGGCGCGAACCTCCTCGATGAGGCCAGCGGCCAGCATCTGCCGGGTACGCAGGGCAATACGTTCGTCGAGCTTGTCCATCGGGCGACGCAACGCCACCATCAGCGCGGGGGCCACGAACTCGTGGCGGGGCATGGACGCCGAATAGGGCCTGCCCGTCAGCTCGATAACCTCCAGGGCTCGCACGATGCGACGCGCGTTGTGCGGATCAATGCGCTCGGCCGACACCGGGTCCAGGGCCGCCAAGCGCTCGTGCATGCCGCGCGAGCCCAGCGGCCCGGCGGCCTCCTCCTCCAGGCGGGCGCGCAGCGCGGGATCCGTGCCCGGAAACTCAATGACGTCCAGGAGCGCGCGCTGATACAGTCCCGAACCGCCCGCGACCACCGCGACACCCCCGCGCCCGTGAATCCCGGCGACGTCGGCGCGCGCATGCTTCTGGTAGGCGGCCACCGAGGCCTCGTCGCGCACGTCGAGCACGTCGATCTGGTGGTGGGCGATTCCGCGGCGCTGCGCCACCGGGGTCTTGGCCGTCCCCACGTCCATCCCCCGATACAGCTGGAGGGCGTCCGCCGAGACGATCTCGCCCGCCCCGCGCGCACCCAGCGCCCGCGGGAGGCGCACCGCCAGCTCCAGGGCCAGGTCGGACTTACCCGAGGCCGTGGGACCCACGACCGCGCACACGATCGTTGACGCACATGTCATACAAGACTCCATGTCTCCCAGTGTACGGGTGCCTCCCCCCGCTCCCCTCCGACAACGGCTAGTCTTAAGGCCATGAGCACAACAGATACTCCTCCGGTCACACTCGACCGGATCACGACGGCGGTCGAAGCCGTCGGCCTGATCCCCTTCACCTCCGCCACCGGCCAGATCGCGGCAATCCTGCCCAACCGAACCGTGCGCATCGCGGCGCCCGAGGGCCGGCCCGCCCAGGGTGTGGCCGACTACCCGCGTTTCTTCCACGCCGACCACGCTGACCAGATCGCCTCTGCGGTCCGCCGCCTCAACGCCTCCACGTACCTTCCCAAGGTCACCTCCACGGTGACGGAGACGGGCGCCATTGCGCTGCACCTGCAGCACACCTTCAACTGGGTGGTCGGCGCGACCGACGCACAGGTGGGCGCGGAAGTCCACCAGTTCATCATGGCCGCCATCTCGATGATGAACCAGATCGACATCATGTTCCCCGACCAGTGGACCCAGGAGGCCGACAATGCCTGAGTGGAAGAGCTTTACCTTCGGCGAAGACGGGGAAGCAACCCCCACCCCCGAGCAGCCCGCGCAGGCCGCTCCCGCCAACCCAGCCATGGAACCCGACGAATACGCCGCCAAGTGGGGCACCGAGGTCTCCGAGCTGACCATCGAGCGCATCGTGACGGTCCTGGAAGGCGACGGCCTGGAATGCGAATCCGACGAGTTCATCGTCGCCACCTGGCTTAACGACGTCCCCTTGCAGATCCACCGCGAGCCCGCCGACGCCCCGTGGGCGCAGGTCGAGACCCGCATCGTCCCCCCGGGCGAGGGCCACACCGAGATCTCCCTGCAGGAGCTCGCGAACCGTTGGAACGTCGGGCACCTCCAGCCCACTGTCTTCCCCATCGAGAACGGCGACAACTGGATCCTCGTGGCTGCCTCCCGATTCTTCGTCGGCGAGGGCCTGTCGGATCGCCAGATCCACGCGATGGCCCGCCGCGGCCTCATCATCGGCCTGCAGGCCGCCGAGGAGCTGCCCACCCTCTTCGACGAATCTGAGGATTCCGAGCAGTAGCCTGTCGCCGCTGGCTGCGCCCTCCACCAGTGCCCCGTTCCTGACAGGAGCGGGGCACTCTCGGTGAGTGTGCGCCGACTACATGCGACGGCGAAACGCATACCGCCTGCGCGGTATAGAGTTACGGGTCGCATAGGGGGGCTCGAATCGACCCGCACTACCGAGAGTGCTCCCGCATGCCGGCCGCCTCAACATCGTGACGACCGCCACGAGACAAAGGTAATACTGAGGGCGGCATTTCACGCGGCTTTCACGCACGACATTTTCCCGATTTTCCGCATGTTGGTGGGAAAATGTGCAGGCACGCGAGGCCCCCGTACAGGTGATTGACGAGCAGCGCGAGTATCTGCAGATCACCGCCCAGATGAGGGATCATCCGGGCGGTGAGGTGTCGTGTCGGGTATCAGCGCGGGGCGCCCACACGCAGGGTCGGGATGCCCAGGGACACGGCGGTGTCCGGCTCGTCCTTCGCCTGGCGCGCCTGCCACGCATCGCCAGCGCGCGTGCGGCGCACCTCGAAGAGGCCGCCCTGAGCGCCGGAGTCCGCGATCAGGTGGTGGGGCGCACCGTAGGTGACCGTCGCGCGAATCATGTCGCCCGGACGCGGGCGATCAGCCTGCGCGAGGCCCTCGGGAAGGGCGACATGCACGAGGCGATTATCGCGGGCGCGCCCAGAGATGCGGTGCGTCGAGCCATCCTTGCGGCCGTCGCCCTCGGAGACGAGAATCTCCACGTCGGTGCCGGCCAGCGCGGCGTTGTCCTCGGCGCAGATGCGCTCCTGAAGCTTGACGAGGCGCTGGTAGCGCTCGAGAGCCACGTCGTCGGGCACCTGGTCCTCGCGGTCGGCCGCAGGAGTTCCCGGGCGGCGCGAGTACAGGAAGGTGAACGCCGACGTGAAACGAGCCTGTTCCACGACGTCAAGGGTCGCCTGGAAGTCCTCCTCGGTCTCGCCGGGGAAGCCCACGATGATATCCGTCGTGATAGCTGCCTCGGGAATCGCGGCGCGCACGCGCTCCAGAATCCCCATGAAACGCTCGCGCCGGTAGGAGCGACGCATCTGGCGCAAAATCGCGTCGGATCCCGACTGCAGCGGCATATGCAGGCTCGGCATGACGGTGGGCGTCTCCGCCATCGCGGCGATGACATCATCGGTGAACGCAGCCGGGTGAGGCGACGTGAAACGCACGCGCTCAATGCCCTCGACGCGGCCCACCGCGCGCAGCAGGTCGGCGAACGCGCCGCGCTCGCCAAAGCCCACGCCGTAGGAGTTGACGTTCTGACCCAGCAGGGTCACCTCGATGGCGCCCTGGGACGCCACGGCCTCGACCTCTGCGAGGATGTCGCCGGGGCGGCGGTCACGTTCCTTGCCGCGCAGGTGCGGCACGATGCAGAACGTGCAGGTGTTGTTGCAGCCCACAGAGATCGACACCCACGCCGCGAAGGCGCTGTCTCGGTGAGTCGGCAGGGTCGACGGGAAGACCTTGAGGGATTCCTCGATTTCGACGGCGGCCTTGCGGTTGTGCTCGGCACGGCGCAGGAGCGCCGGGAGAACGTCGATGTTGTGGGTGCCGAAGACGGCGTCCACCCACGGGGCCTTGGCGACGATGCCGTCGCGCATCTGCTGAGCCAGGCAGCCTCCGACCGCAATCTGCATGCCCGGACGCTCACGCTTGACGGCGGCCAGCTGGCCGAGGTTACCAAAGAGGCGGGTCGCGGCGTTCTCACGAACCGAGCAGGTGTTGATGACGACGACGTCGGCACCCATGTCGCCCGCGTCTGTCGCGCGCGCGGCGGCCTCGGGGACCGTGTCAACGGGGACGAGGCCTGCCTGCTCCAGCAGACCCGCCATTCGTTCGGAGTCGTGTTCGTTCATCTGACAGCCAAGCGTGCGCACCGCGTAGGTGCGAGGCAAGGCGTCTAGCTGCGTGGTCGTCGTATTCATCGCACCACAGTCTAGTCGTGCGCGTGGCCGCCAGCGCAGTCGAGCACGTCACGCAAGAGGACGAGAGCGGCGTCAATCGTACCCGCGCGCACCTGTGTCCGATCCCCCTCCACATGGAGGAGGCGATGCTGTGTGCCACCGGGGTGGGCGCAGGCGATGTGGACGGTGCCGGCCGGGAAGCCGTCGGCAGGGCCCGGGCCCGCCACGCCCGTCGTCGACAGTCCGATGGTGGCGCCAAAGAGGCTGCGCGCACCCTCCGCCATCTGCCGGGCCACCTGCTCGTCGACGGGGCCGGTCAGCGCGAGGCGCTCACGCGAGACCCCCAGGACCGAGGCCTTGGTGTCCACCGCGTATGTGCAGGCTCCTCCGCGTACGACGTGGGAGGCGCCGGGAACGTCAACCAAGCGGGAGACGAGGCCCCCGCCCGTCAGCGATTCAGCGGTCGCAACCGTGAGAGCGCGCCGCGCCAGCTCTTGGATCAATCGTGCAACCTGCGCGTCGTCCATTCTCAGGACACCTCCCAACTCCAGCACTCACCGTCGTCCGCACTACCAGCATGCCATTCATCCAGGGCTTCTCGCACCGCATTGGATGCCACAGCCGGTGAATAGCCCTTGCGGGCCAGCATCGAGCACAGTCGCCGGTAGGCCGTGTCGCGGGGAACACCGGCCAGGGAGCGGCGCTTGCGGGCCACGAGCTGCGCGGCCCGCTCCGCCTCGTCATCCCGATCGATCTGCGACAGAGCGTGCTCGATGACCGGCGCGTCCAGGCCCTTACGGACAAGCAGCTCGCGCAGCGCGCGACCCGACGCGCCCGTGCCCGCAAAACGCGAGCGCACGAGCGCGTCAGCGTAGGCCTGGTCATCCACCAGCCCCACAGCCTCGAGTCGGTCGACAACCTGGAGCGCCAGCTCGGCGCTGAAGCCACGGCCCTCGATAGCGCCGGTCAGCTCGGCGCGCGAACAGGCACGCGCATCGAGCTTACGCAGAGCAACCTCGCGCGCGGCCTCGATGGCAGCCGTTCCCGTCAAGGCTGCGTTACGTTCGCGCGCCCTGGCGAGACGCTCCCCGGGGGAGGTACGCCGAACGCGCTCCTCCCCCAGCTCCGGATGATCCTCCGGATCCAGATAGCGCACCACGGCTCAGAAGCCTGCGTCCTCGTCCGGGTCGACGGCGGGAGCCTTCTTGGCCCCCTTCTCCGGTTCGGGTTCCTCGGCGATGCCCAGGGCGATCAGAATTTTTTGCTCGATTTCGTTGGCCAGCTCGGGGTTGTCCACCAGGAACTGACGCACGTTCTCCTTGCCCTGGCCCAGCTGGTCGTCCCCGTAGGTGAACCAGGAGCCGGACTTGCGTACGATGCCGGCCTCGACGCCCATGTCGATGATCGAGCCCTCGCGAGAGATGCCCTTTCCGTAGACGATGTCGAACTCGGCCTGCTTGAAGGGCGGGGCCATCTTGTTCTTGACCACCTTGGCGCGCGTGCGGTTACCCACGGGCGAGCCGGCTTCCTTGAGGGTCTCGATGCGGCGCACGTCGATGCGCACGGATGCGTAGAACTTCAGTGCCTTACCGCCCGTCGTGGTCTCCGGGGAGCCGAAGAACACGCCGATCTTTTCGCGCAGCTGGTTGATGAAGATCGCGGTGGTCCCGGTCGCGGACAGAGCGCCCGTAATCTTACGCAGCGCCTGGCTCATGAGGCGCGCCTGCAGGCCCACGTGCGAGTCACCCATCTCACCTTCGATTTCGGCCTTGGGTACCAGCGCCGCGACCGAGTCGATGACGATGATGTCGATGCCGCCCGAGCGGATCAGCATGTCGGCGATCTCCAGGGCCTGCTCGCCCGTGTCGGGCTGGGAGACCAGGAGGGAGTCGGTGTCCACGCCGAGCGCGCGGGCGTAGACGGGGTCGAGGGCGTGCTCGGCGTCGATGAAGGCCGCGTTTCCGCCGGCCTTTTGCGCGTTGGCCACGGCGTGCAGCGCGACCGTGGTCTTACCGGAGGATTCGGGACCGTAGACCTCGATCACACGGCCGCGAGGCAGACCGCCGATGCCCAGCGCCACGTCCAGGGCGAGAGAGCCGGTGGGGATCACCTGAACCGGGGGACGATTGTCGTCACCCAGGCGCATAACGGAGCCCTTGCCGAACTGCTTATCGATCTGCGACAGGGCTACTTCGAGCGCCTTGTTGCGGTCGTTCGTGACGGTCTTTGCCGCCGATGCTTTACGGGCTGCCATGATGATCCTTTCGTTCGAGGCCTCTCCGACCTGCGAGTGTCCTGACCTGGATGACGCCCCTCTCCGAGGCGACATGACGAGTATGCGACCGGCCATCGTCATCTGCGTCCCGCGCGCGGCGCCCCTGTGGACGACACGCGTGGACGATTCGTCGCGCACAAGCTTAGATGGAACAGGTGTTCGACTCCCAGGCGACACGCCGAACCGTCGGACAGGTGCGATAACACGCAGCGGCACACACCGACGCAGCGACGCGTCGGATGACAGGAAGGCCTAGTGCCCCCGCTCGCGAGGATCGATGCGATGAATCCAGCGCGCATCCTCGCGCCCGGTTTCTTCGCAGAGCTGAGCCCAGACCTCGTCTGGATTCACCCCGGAGGCCAGCGCATCGCGCGCGGTGGCGCCCAGCGAGGCGAGGTACAGATCGCAGACATACGAGCGGCCGAGGGCCGACCCGAAGGTCGCCTCGACCGCATCGTAAAACTCGGAGTGCTTCACGCGTCAGGAGATCAGCGTGACAGGCACAAGATTATCGGGCACCGCGTCGGGAATGACCGCACCATCGATGATCGCCATGCGCTCGGAGACCTCACGCAGGACGAACCAGAGGGGGACGCGCAGAGCGGAGGTGATGGCCTCGAGCAGCTCGGAGGACGCTTCCTTCTGCCCGCGCTCAACTTCGGAGAGATAGCCCAGGGACACCTGTGCTTCAGAGGAGACTTCGCGCAGGGTTCGACCCTGGCGCTGGCGGATGCCGCGCAGGACATCGCCCAGTTCGCTGCGCAGCAGCGGGGTTTCGCTCAGTGTCTTTTCCATACCGTTACTGTAGCCGTTCTGATTTGAGGGACGCATTGTTAGTTCGCGCATCGGAACACCGTGACGCTATGCCACCGCCCGTCGTGTTGCGTTCATACCGTGTCAACGCGGGCGATTCAGCGGATATTCCACCGAGCAGTCGAATCGAGTATGGGTTGCGTCACCCAGACTCAACTCTGGACGTGCTGGCCCGCGAGAGCGGAGCCGCTCGCCGAATCGTCGTCGGCCTCACCGCCCTCACCATCCTGAGCAGCGGGCTCACGCATGAGCTTGACGCCCGCAACGACGTAGTGCGCGCCGGAGAAGAGAGTGATCGCCAAAGCGATGCCGGACAGAGCCTGGCCAAAGCGAATCAGGCAGACAACCCACCATTCGTTCGACGGATTCATCGCGAAGAAGTGACTCCACGGGATCAGGAGGGTGCCCAGCGCCATGATCTGCAGGAAGGTCTTGACCTTTCCGAGCGAGTCGGCCGCGACGACGATTCCGCGGCGCAGGAAGAAAGCGCGCATCGCGGTGATGCCGAGCTCACGCACAGCGATGAGGACCGTGACCCACCACGGCACGAACTCCTGCCAGGACAGCAGGGCGAAGCCGCACAGGGTCAGGGCCTTGTCGGCGATGGGGTCGACGAGGCGCCCGAAGTCGGTGATCTGGTTCCACGAGCGCGCCAGCTGCCCGTCGAAGCGGTCCGTGATGGCGGCAATGGCGAAGACGACGAAGGCCGCCCACTTCATGGCCCAGGAGTCCTGCAGGGCGAGGATGACAAAGAGGGGAACAAAGACCAGTCGCGCCAGGGTCAGCGCGTTCGGCAGATTAACAAGGGGCACTTTGTTGTCCCGTTGAACGCGTGACACGTTATCAGTCATTGCTGGTCCCTCTCTCTTAGCGGCCGGTAAGCTGCCAAGCGTCCTCGTCCTCATCCGGCTCCTCGTCCACCCAGCCGGGTGCGGAACCACCAAAGTCATGTCCAGAGTACGGGTCTACCCCGCTGTTGCGCGAATCGCGCGCGCGTCCCGTTCCCGATTCGTAACCAGAAGACGCGTCTGCGGACCCCGCAGACGAGGCCCCCTCCCCCACGGCGCTCGTGCTGGCGCTGACCTCGGCGGGGCTGGGAGCCCCCGTGGGTGCGCCGCTCGAGGGCGAGGGGGATGCGGGCGCGGCGGAAACCGCCGCGGGTGCGGGCTCGGCCTCGGCGATGGAGGTGGATTCACCGCGCAGCATGGCGAGAACCTCGGGGAGCTGTTCGGGGGTGACAAGGACCTGGCGTGCCTTGGACCCTTCGGAGGGGCCGACGATGTCGCGTGATTCGAGCAGGTCCATGAGGCGACCGGCGCGGGCGAAGCCGACGCGCAGTTTGCGCTGGAGCATGGAGGTGGAGCCGAGCTGGGTGGAGATGACGAGTTCGGCGGCCTGGAGGAGGTCTTCGAGGTCGTCTCCGATGTCTTCGGCGACCTTGGCTTCCTTCTTATCGGGCACGACGTCGTCGCGGTAGTGGGCCTCCATCTGGCTCTTGACGTGCGCGACAACCTGGTGGATCTCGGATTCGGAGACCCACGCGCCCTGCACGCGCATGGGCTTGGAGGCGCCGGCGGGCAGGTAGAGGGCGTCGCCCTGGCCGATGAGCTTTTCGGCGCCGGGCTGGTCGAGGATCGTGCGCGAGTCGGTGAGCGAGGAGGTCGCAAACGCCAGTCGCGAGGGGATGTTGGCCTTGATGAGGCCGGTGACGACGTCGACCGAGGGGCGCTGGGTGGCCAGCACCAGGTGGATGCCGGCGGCGCGCGCGAGCTGCGTAATGCGCTGAATGGAGGCTTCCACATCGCGGGGGGCGACCATCATGAGGTCGGCGAGCTCGTCGACGACCACGAGCAGATACGGGTAGGGGTGCAGGGTGCGCTGCAGGCCTGGCTTGGCCTGCACCTGCCCGGAGGCGACCGCCTTGTTGAAGTCGTCGATGTGCTTGAAGCCGTAGTCCGACAGGTCGTCGTAGCGCGCGTCCATCTCCTTGACGACCCATTCGAGGGCCTCGGCGGCCTTCTTGGCGTCGGTGATGATGGGCGAGATGAGGTGCGGGATGCCCTCGTAGATCGTGAGCTCCACGCGCTTGGGGTCGACCAGGATCATGCGCACCTGCTGGGGGGTCGCACGCATCATGATCGAGGTGATCATGGAGTTGACGAAGGAGGACTTACCCGAACCCGTCTGGCCGGCCACCAGCATGTGCGGGGTCTTGGCCAGGTTGGTGACGACGTAGCCGCCCTCGACATCCTTGCCGACGCCGACGACGAGCGGGTGCTGGTTGCGGCGCGCAGCCGAGGAGCGCAGGACGTCGCCGAGGGCCACGTTCTCGCGGTCGGCGTTGGGGATCTCGATGCCGATGGCGCTCTTGCCGGGAATCGGCGCGAGGATACGCACGTCGGCCGAGGCCACCGCATAGGCGATGTTCTTCGACAAGTTGGTGAGCTTGTCGACCTTGACGCCGGCGCCGAGCACGACCTCGTAGCGGGTCACCGTCGGGCCGCGGGAGAAGCCGGTGACCCGCGCGTCGATGTTGAAGTCTTCAAAGACTTGCGCGAGGGCGGCGACGACCTGATCGTTGACGGCCGAGCGCGTCATGTGGGGTGGCCCGGAGACGAGCAGGTCGCCGGAGGGCAGCGTGTAGGTGATCGAGTCGTCCAGGTTGGGCTGGAATGCACCATCGGGCTCGTCGGTGATCGGCGGGGGCGCGGGTTCGTCCTCGGGTTCGGGTTCGTGAGCCGGGACGTGGGCGGGCACCTGCTGGTCGGTCAGGACGGGACGCATCTGGGTGAGCATCTCGGTGGGCGCGTCCGGGCTCGTGGGACGAGGCCGTGGCTTGGGCGCAGGATCGGGCGAGGACACGGGGACCGGGCCGGATTCGAGGAGGCGGGTCTTGTCCACAGATTCCGTCTCGGCCGCCTGGCGGAAGGATTCATCGCCGTCGTATTCGTCAAGGAAAGCGTCGTCTCCGGCGGCCAGGTCCTTGCGGGACTTGCGGCGAGCCTTCTTCGCCGTATCCTCCTGACCAGCCTCGGCCTCGCCGTCCTTTTTATTCCCCCCGCTCAGGTGGGCGGCGAGGTCACGCAGACGCGCGGGCACGTCGGCCACGGCCGTGCGGGTGGCCAGCAGGATCGAGTAGATCAGCAGCAGGACGAGGAGTGCGCCGGCGCCCCAGGAGGAGACCAGGAGGGCCAGCGGGCGGGCGATAAACCAGCCGAGGAGGCCGCCCGCCGCGTCGATTCCGGGTTCCTCCCCCATGCCGGGGTTGCCGCGCGAGATGTGCACGAGGCCGCTCAGGGCCAACGTGATGCCGATGCCACCGGCCACGTGGTGAGGCAGGGCGGAGCGACCCGACCTCGCGGACACCAACTCGCAGGTCAGGGCGACGAGGAGCAGGGGCAGCACGACGGAGAAGATGCCGAAGAGTCCGGCGGATGCGTAGTGGATGGCGTCCCCGGCCTCGCCGGAAATCTGGAACCATTCGCGCAGGGCGATGACGATCGCTGCGGCGAGCGACACGAAAGCTGCGGCGTCGCGCTTGACCTGCGGGTCCGTGGCCTTCCAGGCGCGCGCCACGACGACCCCCGCGCGGGCGACGCCAGCGAAAAAGCGGGCGAGGAAGCCGGGCTGTGTCGGCTGGGGCGTGGGCTCGGGCTTGGCGGCCGGTCGGGACTTGCCCGTTTTGGCGCGCGGGCGCGCGGGAGCCTTACCAGAAGAGGAACGAGGAGACGATTGTGCCATGATCCCTCCACGATATCGCCCAGTCGGTTCGCGGGCAGGAGGCGCGCCGCGCGAGATCAGCGCAGGGTGTTCGTAACAACCCCGGTTTCGAGCACATTCTCAACCTGTTCGCGCGTCGGCACGGGCAGGGCAGACTCGTGGGAAATTGCCAGCGCCGCGCCCGCGTTCGCCATCAGGCACGCGGTCTCCAGGTCGTAGCCCATGACGAGACCCGCGCACATCTCCGCGATGTGGGTGTCCCCCACGCCGGCGGTGTCGGCGATAGTCACCTCGAAGGCTGGAATGTGGACAACGGGGGCGTCCGCATTCACCTGCAAGTGGCAGCCCGTGCCGCCCAAACGGCGCACGGTGGCCGCGTCGGGACGCATGTAGGAGCGGATCGTGGAGCCGGGCTTGTTGCGCTCCAGAACGTCGGCGAGGGTGGTGGCCTCCCAGTCGTTCATGGTGACCACGTCCGCGCGGGCGAAGATCGTCTCCCATGCCTCGACGGGCACCTGGGCGACCGCGGGCGAGACGGACACGACGAGCGTGACGAAGGGAGGCAGTGCCGCCGCCCATTCGCTGAGCTCGGCGGCCGCGTGGGCGTTCGTCATGTCCGAGGCCGCCACGTGGATGAGGTCCCCCTCGCGCAGCTCGATGCAGTCGAGGGTCGCGCGCGACGGCTCAGCCTCCACGCCGGCGGTGACGACCGACCGCATCGTGCCGTCCTCAACGATCAGCTGAATGACGACGCCGATGTCACCGACCAGTTCGGGGGTCAGGACCTCCACGCCCGCCTCCACCAGCTGCTGGCGCAGTTGGAAGGAGTTGGGGCCAGTGCCCAGGGGTGAGGCCGCCGCAGTCGGAACGCCCATCGCCGCCGCCGCGCACAGGGTCGTAAACCCGCCGCCGGGCCGCGAACTCGCAGCTTCGGCGTGCACCGAGCCCCCGCGCTCGGGCACATACGCGATGTGCATCGGCAAGACCAGAGCAACCGAGTGCGTCGAAATAAAGCGACCCGCCACGGATTATCCTTCCCTCGTACGCCGCGCATCCCCGCGATGGGGGCCACGGCCTCGTCAATGAAATACAGCCGACCTGCTACTGCTCGGTGACAACCGGAACGATCATGGGACGACGGCGCAAGCGTCGCGCGACCCAGCGCCCGATCACGCGGCGCATCGCCTGCTGCAGGACGTAGGGGTCCTGCCCACCGGGGGCGGCAGCGTCCTTGAGCGCCTGCGCGACGTCGGGCAGGATCTCCTCGAACACTGAATCGTCCTCGGCCATGCCGATCGCGCGGATCTCCGGGCCGGCCAGGACCATGCCCGAGTCGTGCTCGACGACGGCGAAGATCGAGATGAATCCCTCCGAGCCCAGGGTGCGGCGCGTCTCCAGCTCGTCCTCGGAAATTTCGCCGATGGAGCGGCCGTCCACGTACACGTACTCGCAGGGCACGATGCCGGACACGCGGGCGACGCCGTCCTTGAGGTCGACGGTCACGCCGTCCTCCGCCAGGACCACGTTCTGCGGGTCGATACCCGTCTTGACGGCCAGCTGGCCGTTGCCCACCAGGTGGCGCACCTCGCCGTGGATCGGCATGACGTTCTTCGGCTGGACGATGTTGTAGCAGTAGATGAGCTCCCCGGCGCTCGCGTGACCGGACACGTGCACCTTCGCGTTCTCCTTGGAGACGACGCGCGCACCCAGGCGGGTCAGGTCGTTGATGACGCGGTACACGGAGTTTTCGTTACCCGGGATCAGCGAGGACGCCAGCACGACCATGTCGCCCGGCTCAATCGTCACGGTGCGGTGCGAGCCGACCGACATGCGCGACAGGGCCGCCATCGGCTCGCCCTGGGAGCCCGTCGCCATGTAGACGCGCTGGGAGGGCGGCAGCTCGCCGATGCCCTTGAGGTCCACGATGATGCCCTCGGGGATCGACAGGTAGCCCTTTTCCTCCGCGATGCGCATGTTGCGCTCCATGGACCGGCCCACGAAGGCCACGCGACGCCCGTGGTGGGCGGCCGCGTTGATGACCTGCTGGACGCGGTGCACGTGCGAGGCGAAGGAGGCGACGACAATCTGGCCGGAGGCCTCGCCGAACACCTGATCCAGGACCGGGCCGATCTCGCGCTCGGGCGTGATAAACCCGGGCACCAGGGCGTTCGTGGAGTCCACCATGAATAGGTCGACGCCCTCCTCGCCCATGCGGGCGAAGGCCCGCAGGTCGGTGAGGCGGCGGTCCAGCGGCAGCTGATCCATCTTGAAGTCGCCGGTGATCAGGACGTTTCCGGCGCTCGTGCGCACAAAGACCGCGAGCGCGTCGGGGATCGAGTGGGTGACGGAGACGAACTCGAGGTCGAAGGGGCCCACGGTGAGGCGGTCTCCCTCGGCGACGACGTTGAGATCGGGATCGGGCAGGCGGTGTTCGCGCAGCTTGGGGGCCACGAAGGCAAGGGTCAGGTCGGAGCCGTAGACCGGGATGTCGCTGCGCAGCTTGAACAGGTAGGGCACGGCACCGATGTGATCCTCGTGTCCGTGGGTTAGGACCAGGCCGACGACGTCGTCCATGCGCTCTTCGATCCAGGAGAAATCCGGCAGGATCAGGTCGACGCCGGGCTGGCTCTCCTCGGGGAAGAGAACGCCACAGTCCACGACCAGGAGCTTGCCCCGGTACTCGAGGACGTTCATGTTGCGGCCGACCTCGCCGAGACCTCCCAGCGGGATCACTCGCAGTGCGCCATCTTCCAGGGGCGCGGGTTCGCTGAGGTTCTCGTACAAAGACTTCATGGTGCCAGTCTGCCACGTCAGAGGGGTTTTCCCCGCATCGGGGGATGCGAGAGGTGGGTCGGCCCCCTCACACTTGGCGCGTGAGGGGGCGCGTCCTCATCGACGAGGCCGTGGCTGGGCCCGGTCGATGCGGTGTCGTTGGAGCGGGTGGCTCACAGGAGCCCGGCGACGCACAGGGCGCGGCGCAGCGCGGAGACCTCGTCGTCGCTGATGCCGACCATGGGCAGGCGCACGGCCGGGCTGTCGATGACGCCCTGAAGCCACAGGGCGTACTTGGCCATGACGGCTCCCTGCCCGCCGCCCATGATGGCGTGGACGAGGGGGCGCAGGGAGTAGGACAGCTCGCGGGCCTCCCACACTTGGTCGGTGTCGAGCAGCTCGATCATGCGGCGGTAGTGGGCGGAGGCCACGTGCGTGACGACGGAGATGAAGCCGGAGGCGCCACCCGTCATCCACGCGAAGTTCAGGCCGTCGTCGCCGGAGTAGTACTCCAGGCCGGTGCGGTGCATGCGCTCCACGCCGGTCTCGACGTCGCCGGTGGCGTCCTTGACGCCGAGGATGCGCGGGTGTTGGGCGAGGATGTCGAGGGTCGAGTCGGAGAAGGCGATGCCCGTGCGGCCCGGGATGTCGTAGAGCATGACGGGCAGGTCGGTCGCATCCGTGACGGCTCGCACGTGGGCGCGCAGGCCCTCCTGGGAGGGGCGGTTGTAGTACGGGGAGACGATCAGCAGACCGTCCGCGCCGTGCTCCTGAGCGCCCTCGCCGATGCGCACCGCGTGCGCAGTGTCGTTCGAGCAGGCGCCGCACAGGATGAACGCGCGATCCCCCACGGCCTCGCGCACGGCGTCCGTCAGGTCGTTCTTCTCGGGCTGGTGAGTCGTGGGTGACTCTCCCGTCGTGCCGGACAGGAGGATCGTGTCGCAGCCTTCGTCGACAAGCTTGATCGCGAGGCGCTGGGCGGAGGGAAAATCGATCTCGCCAGCCTCGGTCATGGGCGTGACCATGGCGGCTGCAAGGGACCCGAATCGGCGGGGAGGAATATTCGTCATGGCTCCCATCTTACGCATCCCGACATGGTCGGTGCCCCACGCCGTCTGAACGGTGGTGTTCGCGAGGCGGGGGCTCGCCACGCCTCCCACCTCGCGTGGGCCCTTAGTCGCGCCCAGCCCACCACATGTGCTGGGTCTGCTCCCCCATGGAGCGCACGGCCCCCGAGGGGGCAAAGCCCGCCGAGGTGTAGAAGCGCTGGCGTTCCTCGTCGTCCACGCCGATCCACACGTGCAGCGCCCCACTCGTCAGGTCCGCGATGGCTGCCAGCAGGCGCGAGGCGTGTCCGGCGCGCCGGAAGTGCGGGTCCACGACCAGCTCGTACACCTGGGTGGCGATCACGCTCCCCTGCTCATCGGGTGCCGAATCGACCGGCTGCGCCCCGGCCTCGTCGGGGCCCGCGAGGGCAAAACCCGCGATCGTGTTGGCGTGGAGCGCGACCAGCGCGGCGGAGCCCACGGGTCTGGGAGCGGCCAGGGTGGCCTCCCACTGGCGGGCCAGCAGCTCCTCGGTGACGCCCTGCGCTGCCAGGGCCTGGTCCCCCATGAGGGCGCTCCAGGCGAGCACCTGCAGGCGCGCGATCGCGCCCTCGTCGCCGGGCTGGGCGGGCCGAACGGAACGGTCCGGGGCACTACTCACAGGCCCATGACCTTGTCGAGGCCGATCGTCAGGCCGGTGCGGCCACTCACGCGGCGCACGCCCAGGAGGACACCGGGCATAAAGGACACGCGGTCGAAGGAGTCGGTGCGGATGACCAGCTGCTCCCCCTCGTTGCCCAGCAAGATCTCCTCCGAGGCGGTCAGGCCGCGCAGGCGCACGGCGTGAACGGGCACGCCGTCGACGCGACCACCGCGACTGCCCAGCTCGTCCGTCTGCGTCGCGTCGGGCATCTGACCCAGCCCAGCCTGCGCGCGTGCCTGAGCAATGCCGCGCGCTGTGGCCACAGCCGTGCCCGAGGGGGCGTCGACCTTGCCGGGGTGGTGCATCTCGATGACCTCGGCGGACTCGAAGTAGGGGGCGGCCATGGCCGCGAACGTCATGGCCAGGACGGCGCCCATTGCGAAGTTTGGGGCGATCAGGACGGCGCGACCTGCGGCCTCGGCGTGCTCGCGCACCCGAGCGTAGGACTCGTCCGTCCACCCGGTCGTGCCCACGACAACGTCCACGCCCGCGTCCAGCAGCGCGTGCACGTTGGCTTCGGTGACCGAGGGCAACGAGAAGTCGACGGCGACCTGCGCGCCGTTCACGGTCTTCTTGGTGATCGGGTCGCCCGCGTCCAGCTGGGCGACGACCTCCATGTCGGGGGCGCCGGTCACGGCCGTCACGACGGTCGAGCCCATGCGGCCCTTGGCTCCGGTCACTGCCACGCGAATCATTGGTGTCTCCTTTAGCGGGGGGTTGCGTAGTGTCAGGCTATGCCCTGGCCCGCGCGGGCGGGCGGGCATCTCACGTCTTATTCCTGGGGCAGGACCAGCGCGCGGCAGTCCAGCTTGGCGAGCAGGAAGGCGGCCAGGGCCGACACGTCGGAGGCGCCAACCGCGTCGAACTCGGCCAGGGACTCGTCGATGGGGCGGTAGCGACCGATGATCTCGGAGCGTCCCAGTCGCATCATGCGCGACCAGTTATCCTCCAGGCCCAGGACGACGCCGCCGCGCACCTGTCCGCGCACGCGCGTCATTTCCTCCTCGGTGGGCCCGTTCCCGGCCAGGTCCTCCAGCTGGGCGCGCATGATGGTCTCGACCTCGCCAACCTTATCGGGGCTACAGCCCGCGTACATGCCGAAGGTTCCCGTGTCGGAGTAGGCGACATCGTAGGCGTAGGTCGTGTAAGCCAGGCCGCGCTTTTCCCGCACCTCCTGGAAGAGGCGCGAGGACATGGACCCGCCCAGGATCGACAGCAGCACGCTCATCGTGGGGCCCAGCGGATCCGTGGCCGACAGGCCCTCGCAGCCGATGAGGACGTGCGCCTGGGTGACGTCACGGCGGCGGGTGATGTGCTGCTCGTGGTCCTCGATGGGCAGGCTCTGCGTTGATCGACGAGGCCGGGGCGAGTTCGCACTCGCGTGATCCCAGGGGGATGCTTCCAGGGCGGCCTGGACGCGCTCGCAGACGTGGTCGTGGTCGACGTGGCCTGCGGCAGCGACGATGAGGGAGGAGGGGCCGTAGTGGGCCTGGTAGTGCTCCCACACGTCGGATCGGCCCACCTCGCGGATCGCCTGGGAGGTTCCACCGACGGGGCGCCCGATGGGACGGTCCCCGTGGACGGCGAGCTGGAAGGCCTCGTGGACGGTCTCCGTGGGCGAGTCCTCCCCCATCGCGAGCTCGTCGAGGATGACGCCGCGTTCCATCGCGAAGTCCTCCTCGTCCAGGCGCGAGTCGGTGACCATGTCTGCCAGCGTCTCGATCGCCATGTCCAGGTCCGCATCGCGCACGCGCGCCCAGTAGGCGGTGTGCTCGCGCGCGGTCTCCGCATTGGATTCACCGCCCACAGAGTCGAAGGCGACGGCGATGTCCAGGGCGGAGCGCTTGGTCGTCCCCTTGAACAGGAGGTGCTCGAGGAAGTGCGTCGACCCGGCTGTGCGCTCGCCCTCGTCGCGCGAGCCGACAGGAACCCACAGGGATAAGCCCGCGCTCTTGGTGGCGGGGATCGTCTGTGTCAGCACGCGTACGCCGGAGCCCAGGATCGTGCGATCGATGCGGGTGTCACCGTCCTCGATAGACAGGCGGGACTCGTCGAGCGGCAGCGGCTTGGGCGTCATAGTTCTCCTCTTGGTCCCCACTGGCGGGGATTGGCACGAAACGTTCACAGTGTAGCCGTAAAAAGGCCGGTGGCCGGGGCGGACACATCATTCCACCCCGGCCACCGGTTGACGTTAGCTAACGGGAGCTACTCAGTCCTCGGAAACGCCTTCCTCACGGTCGTCGTCGCGACGACGACGGGTGCGGGTGCGGGGACGACGCTCGCGGCGCTCGGAGCGCTCGCGACGCTCGCGGCGCGCCTCGTTCTGACCCTCACCCTCAGGGGCCTCGAGCTCGCCGGCCTCGCCGTCGATGACGGCGTGCAGGCTCAGCTTGCCGCGGTCGCCGATCTCGTTGATCTCGACCTCGACCTGCTGGCCGACCTGCAGGACGTCGTCCACGGAGTCGATGCGCTTGCCGCCCACGAGGCGACGGACCTGCGAGATGTGCAGGAGGCCGTCCTTGCCGGGGGTCAGCGACACGAAGGCGCCGAACGAGGTGGTCTTGACGACCGTGCCGACGAAGCGCTCGCCGACCTCGGGCATCTGCGGGTTCGCGATCTGGTTGACCATCGTGCGGGCGGCCTCGGCGGAGGCGCCGTCGGAGGAGGCGATGTAGACGGTGCCGTCGTCCTCGATGGTGACGTCAGCGCCGGTATCGTCCTGGATCTGGTTGATCATCTTGCCCTTGGGGCCGATGACCTCGCCGATCTTGTCGACGGGGACCTTGACGGTGATGATGCGAGGAGCGTTGGCGCTCATCTCATCCGGGCCGTCGATCGCCTGGTTGATCAGGTCGAGGATCGCCAGGCGGGCGTCGCGGGCCTGGGCCAGCGCGGCGCGCAGCACCTGGGAGTCGATGCCGTCGAGCTTGGTGTCCAGCTGCAGGGCCGTGATGAAGTCACGGGTACCGGCAACCTTGAAGTCCATGTCGCCGAAGCCGTCCTCGGCGCCCAGGATGTCGGTCAGGGTGACGGCCTTGAACTGGCCATCGACCTCACCGGTCATGAGGCCCATCGCGATGCCCGCGACGGGGGCGCGCAGCGGCACGCCGGCCTGGAGGAGGGACAGGGTCGAGGCGCAGACGGAGCCCATGGAGGACGAGCCGTTGGAGCCCATGGTCTCGGAGACCTGACGGATCGCGTAGGGGAAGTCCTCGCGCGAGGGCAGGACGGGAACCAGGGCACGCTCGGCCAGGTCGCCATGGCCGATCTCGCGGCGCTTGGGGGAACCGACGCGGCCGACCTCGCCCGTAGAGAAGGGAGCGAAGTTGTACTGGTGCATGTATCGCTTGGAGTTAACGGGCGACAGGTTGTCGATCTGCTGCTCCATGCGCAGCATGGCCAGGGTGGTCACGCCCAGGATCTGGGTCTCGCCGCGCTGGAAGAGGGCGGAGCCGTGCACGCGGGGCAGAACCTCAACCTCGGCGGAGAGGGAACGGATCTGGCGCGGGGTGCGCCCGTCCATGCGGATCTCTTCGCGCAGGGTGCGGTTGCGGATGGTGGTCTTCTCGAGCGAGCGGAAGGCAGCCTTGAGGGCCTTCTCCGACTCGGGGAAGCGCTCAGCCAGGGCGCCGAGCATCTCTTCCTTGACGGCGTCCACGGCCTCGTCGCGGGCAAGCTTGCCCTCGGTCAGCAGGGCCTGGGCAACCTTCTCGGCCGCGTATTCCTCGACCGCGGCGTACTCTTCGTCGGTGTAGTCCAGGAACAGCGGGAACTCGACGGTCTCCTTGGAAGCCTTCTCGGCAACCTTGAGCTGAGCCTCGCACAGGACCTTGATGAAGGGCTTGGCGGCCTCGAGGCCGTCGGCCACGACGTCTTCGGTGGGAGCGGTGGCACCAGCCTGAATGAGCTCCCACTGGTTCTTGCCGCCGCCGGCCTCGACCATCATGATCGCGACGTCTTCGGAGCCGTCTTCCTTGGTGACGATGCGGCCCGCGACAACGATGTTGAACACGGAACGCTCGAGCTCGCTCCAGCGCGGGAACGCGACCCACTGGTCGTCGATGAGCGCCAGGCGGGTGCCGCCGATCGGGCCGGTGAAGGGCAGGCCCGCGATCTGGGTGGACATGGAGGCGGCGTTGATCGCCAGAACGTCGTAGGCGTCGTCCGGATCGATCGTCAGGACGGTCTCGACGACCTGGACCTCGTTGCGCAGGCCCTTGACGAAGCCGGGGCGCAGCGGGCGGTCGATGAGGCGGGCGGCCAGGATGGCCTCGGTGCCGGCGCGGCCTTCGCGGCGGAAGAAGGAACCGGGGATGCGACCCGCGGCGTACTGACGCTCTTCGACGTCAACGGTCAGCGGGAAGAAGTCGAACTGGTCCTTGGGGTTCTTGCCCACCGTGGTGGCGGACAGAACGGTGGTGGAATCATCCAGGTAGGCCAGGGCGGAGCCGGCGGCCTGCTTGGCGAGACGGCCGGTTTCGAAGCGCACGGTGCGCTTGCCGAAACGGCCGTTATCGATAATCGCCTCTGCGGCGACGATGTCGGAGCCTTCCATCATGGGGCGTTTCTCCTTGGGTTGTTGGTGTCGCGCTCCACTTCGGCCTTCGATCGAAGCCCACGGATAAACGCTCCGGAGGCCACTGTCGAAAACCGGCTGTTTTCGCGCGAAAAATAACGGTGTGCCCGAGGTGGGCGTGTGAAAACCGGCCCGTCTCCGCTACGGGAGGCGGGCCGGCCCAAAATCAGCGGCGCAGGCCGAGACGCTCGATGAGCGAGCGGTAACGCTCGATGTCGATGTCGGCGAGGTAACCCAGCAGGCGGCGACGACGGCCAACCAGCAGCAGCAGGCCACGACGGGAGTGGTGGTCGTGCGTGTGGGTCTTGAAGTGCTCGGTCAGATCCTTGATGCGGCGGGTCAGCAGCGCGATCTGCACCTCGGGGGAACCGGTGTCGCCCTCGTGGGTCGCGTACTCGGCGATGATCTGGTCCTTGACGTCCTTGCTCAGCGGCACAGGCTTCTCCTTTGTATTCGTTGCGCGGGGCACCCGGGCTTGTCCCGGATGCTGACAGTCCGCGGCCGGTGTACGGCCTTTCTACAGTAGCACGTCCGGGTTCTCAGACCCGTCGTGAGCGACGAAGCTAACGATTTGGCCGCTCAGGGACGAGGCCGACCCTTCTGCCTCGCCGCCGCGCGCATAACGGATGGCAGGGCAGGGCACCCCCGTGGGAGTTGGGCACTGGTAACCCTGGGGCGCGCTATCGGGCGGTAACGGAGTCGGGGTCGACGCGCCCAGTGACGCCGATACCGAGGACGGAGGCCGTCTGTCGCAGGTCGTCGTCCATCTGGCGCAGCAGCCCGTCAAGGTCGTCGAAGGAGAGCATGGGGCGGATGCGCGCCACGAAGGTCACGGCGATACGTTCCCCGTACAGGTTCAGGTCGGAGCGGCCCAGGACGTGAGCCTCGACGGTGCGGTCCTCGCCGTTGAACTGGGGGTTTGTGCCCACGGAGATGGCGGCGGGCAGGAACTCGGCTGACTGGGTGCCGGGGACGGCGCGCACGACCCAGCCGGCGTAGACGCCGTCGGCAGGGATGACGCCTTCGACCTCTTCGGACAGGTTAGCCGTGGGGAATCCGAGGGTGCGGCCGCGTTTGAAGCCGTGGCAGACGCTGCCGCGGATGCGGTGGAGGTGGCCGAGGACGCGGGCTGCGCCGGAGACGTCCCCGGCGGCCAGGAGTTCGCGCACCCAGGAGGAGGACCAACGCCGCCCTTCGGGAGCCTCAATGTCGGTGACGGTCAGGACGTCGAAGCCGTATTGGCGTCCGAGGGCGCGCAGGGTGTCGATCGTGCCGGAGTTGCCGCGCCCGAAGCGGAAGTCCTCGCCGACGACGACTTCACGCGCGCCGCAGCGCTCGACGAGGAATTCGTAGACGAACTCGTCGGGCTCGAGGCTATAGACGCTCTTGTCGTAGTGGGCGACCAGGGTGGCGTCCAGGCCGGCGGCGGCCATGGCGTCGAGGCGGTCGCGCAGCGGGGAGATGAGCTGGAGCCCGGCCTCGGGTCGGTGCACCTGGATGGGGTGCGGGTCAAACGTGATGGCGATGGCGTCGACGCCGAGCTTGTGGGCGCGGTCCACGCAGGTGGCAATGACCTTCTTGTGCCCGTTATGCATGCCGTCGAAGTTACCGATGGTGACGACACTGGCCTCGTTGCCGGGGATGTCGGTCAGGGATTGCCAGACGTTCATTGTCTCTCTTTCTCAAAATACCAGGACGGTTCGAAGGCGCGTACCGTCGATGCGCAGCAGGCCGAGCACGTCTCCTGAGGGTGCGGTGGCCGCGATCGGCGAGGCGTCATCGTCGCCGGCGGTGCCGTGGCCGACCTCCGCCGCCCACTGGGCGAGCTGGGCGCGCGAGCGGCGCGGTGCCTGTCCATGGGCGAAGGCGCCGGCCTCGGCCTGGGTCAGGGGCAGGGCCGGGAACATGCTGAGGGCAGCCACGCCCAGGGGAAGCAGCGGCAGGGTCGGCTCCGCCTCGGGATCCGAGTGCGCCTCGACCGCCTCGGCCAGCTCCTCCAGGGTGAGGGCACCCTCCAGGGGGAAGTCGCCCACACGCGTGCGGCGCAGCGCGGTCAGGTGGGCGCCGACCCCGAGGGCTGCTCCAGCGTCGCGCGCCAGCGCGCGCACGTAGGTCCCCGAGGAACACTCAACAGCCACGTCCACGTCGACGACGCGCACCGGCCCGGGAGTGCACGCTTCCCTCTCCCCCGCCATGGCCTCGTCGAGGTGAACCTCAGCGAGGCGCGGGGGCGCCAGGACCTCCAGGCGCGAGATGCGCACGGGCCTGGCCGCCAGCTCGACGTCTTCGCCTGCCCTGGCCAGGGCGTAGGCGCGCTTGCCGTTTACCTTGATCGCGGACACCGTCGTGGGGACCTGCATGATGTCCCCGCGCAAGGGAGCGAGGACCGACTCGAGGTCGGCCTCGCTCAGCGACACGCAGCCGGGCGCCGCCGTAGCGATGCCCTCGGCGTCGTCGGTGTTGGTGGCGATGCCGAAGCGGATCGTCGCCAGATATTCCTTGGAATGACCGCTCACCCATGTGAGCAGCTTCGTCGCCTTGCCGATGCCGATCACGAGCACGCCGGTCGCCATGGGGTCGAGCGTGCCGCCGTGGCCCACCTTGCGGGTGTGGCCCAGGCGTCGCACGCGCGAGACCACGTCGTGGCTGGTGAGCCCCTGCGGCTTGTCGATGACGAGGAGGCCGGGGCGCGGATTATCGGGGCGACGAGCCATGGGCTCTCAGACCCATTCCTTCTCGTCGGCCTCGTCCTCTTCGTCGTCGTGACGGTAGGGGTCCTCCTCGCCCGCGTAGGTGGCGCCCACGGAGGCGGCGGCGATCGCCTCGTCCTTCGCCTTGGCCTTGGCCAAGGCGTCCTCCAGGGCGGCGGCGCTCTCGGGCAGCGCGTCGGGGATGAACTCCAGGGTCGGGGTCAGGCGCAGGCCCAGGGCCTTGCCGACGCGCGAGCGGAACAGGCCCTGCGCGGAGGCGAACGCGCGGGCAGCCTTCTCGCGCTGCTCGTCGTCGCCGAGCACCGTGTAGAAAATGGACGCGTGCTGCAAATCGCCCGTCACGCGCACGTCGGTGATGGTCACCAGCTCCAGGCGGGGATCCTTCACGTGGCGTCCGATCATGGACGCGACCGTCTGCAGGATGCGTTCCTGCACCTTTCGAACGCGAGCCTCGTCAGCCATCACGCTCCTCCTCTCGGGCGAAGCCGCCCACGTAGAAACAGTTCAATCGTAGAAGATCGGGGTCCGAGCGCACTCGGACCCCGATACTTCATGCCACGGAATCAGTCACGAGGCTTCTCGCGCATCTCCCAGGTCTCGATGACATCACCCTCGGTGATGTCCTTGTAGCCCAGGGTGATACCGCACTCGTAGCCCTCGCGGACCTCGGTGACGTCGTCCTTCTCGCGACGCAGGGACGCGATCTCGAGGTTCTCGGCCACCACGACACCGTCGCGCACCAGGCGAGCCTTGGTGCCGCGCTTGATCGTGCCGGAGCGCACGATCGAACCGGCGATGTTGCCGAACCTGCCGGAGCGGAAGACCTGGCGGATCTCCGCGGTACCCAGCTGGACCTCCTCGTAGATCGGCTTGAGCATGCCCTTGAGGGCGGCCTCAATGTCGTCGATCGCGGAGTAGATGACGTTGTAGTACTTGATCTCGACGCCCTCGGCATCCGCCATCTCGGCCACGCGCTCGGCGGGACGGACGTTGAAGCCGATGATGACCGCGTTGTCGACGGTCGCCAGGTTGACGTCGTTCTGCGTGATCGCACCGACACCGCGGTGGATGATACGCAGCGCGACCTCGTCGCCCACGTCGATGCGCAGCAGCGAGTCTTCCAGGGCTTCGACGGCACCGGACACGTCGCCCTTGATGACCAGGTTGAGGGTGTCGACCTCGCCCTCGGCCAGGACCTTGTCGAAGTCCTCCAGGGAGACACGCTTGCGGCGCTTGGCCAACAGGGCCTGGCGCTCGGCTGCCTCACGCTTGTCGGCGATCTGGCGGGCCGTGCGGTCGTCGTTGGCGACCAGGAACGAGTCGCCGGCGCGCGGAACCGACGTGAGTCCGAGGACCGCGACCGGGGTCGACGGGCCAGCCTCGGAGACGTCGTTGCCGGCGTCGTCGAACATGGCGCGCACGCGACCGTAGGACGAGCCGACCACGAGGGAGTCGCCCACGCGCAGCGTGCCACGCTGAACCAGCATGGTCGCGACGGCGCCGCGCCCCTTGTCCAGGTTGGCTTCGATGGCCACGCCACGGGCGTCCGTGTTCGGGTTCGCCTCGAGGGTCAGCGCCGCGTCGGCGGTCAGCAGGACGGCCTCGAGTAGCTCGCGGATGCCCGTGCGCTGCTTGGCGGAGATGTTCACGAACATGACGTCGCCGCCGTACTCTTCGGCAACCAGGCCGTATTCGGTGAGCTGGGCGCGGATCTTGTCCGGGTTCGCCGTGTCCTTATCGACCTTGTTGACCGCGACGACGATCGGCACGTCGGCCGCCTGCGCGTGGTTGATGGCCTCAACCGTCTGGGGCATGACGCCGTCATCGGCCGCGACCACGAGGATCGCGATGTCGGTGACCTGGGCGCCACGGGCACGCATGGCCGTGAAGGCCTCGTGACCGGGGGTGTCGATGAAGGTGATGGGTCGGCGGGTGCCGTCCTCGGCCGTGACCTTGACCTGGTAGGCGCCGATGTGCTGGGTGATGCCACCGTGCTCGGTGTCGACGACGTCCGTGTGACGGATGGCGTCGAGCAGCTTCGTCTTACCGTGGTCGACGTGACCCATGACGGTGACGACCGGGGGTCGGGGCACCATATTCTCGGCGTCGTCGAGTTCTTCGGCCTCGAGGTCGATATCGAAGGATTCGAGCAGCTCGCGGTCCTCGTCCTCGGGGGACACGACCTTGACGTCGTAGCCGAGTTCGGCGCCCAGGGCCTCGAAGGTGTCCTGGTCGAGGGACTGTGTGGCAGTTGCCATCTCGCCCAGGGCGAAGAGAACGGTCACCAGCGCTGCGGGATTGACGTCGATCTTCTCGGCGAGGTCAGCCAGCGATGCGCCCTGGCGGATGCGGATCTGCGCGCCGTTGCCGCGCGGGATCGCGACGCCGCCGATGACGGGCGCGTTCTGCTGCTCGTACTCTTGACGCTTCGCGCGCTTGGACTTGCGTCCGCGCTGCGAGCGGCCGCCGCCGCGACCGAATGCGCCCGGCGTGGAGCCGCGTCCGCCGCGGCCACCGCCGCGAGGACCGAAGCCGCCGCCGTTATTCTGAGCTGCTCCTGCGCCTGCACCAGCGCCGGCACCGGGACGTGCGCCGCCGCGACCGCGACCGCCGCCGCGGCCACCGCTGCGCTCGGAGGTGTTGTTACCGGCAGCGGCGTTGCGCGCGAAGTTCGCCTGGCCGGGCATCATGCCCGGGTTGGGGCGGTTGCCGCCGGGGCGGGGTGCACCGGGGCGCGGACCTGCGCCACCGGAACCACCGGGGCGAGGCGCGCCAGGGCGCGGGCCGCCGGAGCCACCCGGACGGGGCGCGCCGGGGCGCGGGCCGCCGGAGCCGCCCGGACGGGGCATGCCCTGGGAGGAGGCGTAGGGGTTGTTGCCGGGGCGCGGGCCGCCGGGACGCGGCGCGCCGGGACGGGCCGGGCGGGGGGCGTCGCCGCGACGAGGCGCGGGCTTGGGGGCGGCGCCTTCCGCGGGCTTGCGACCGCCGGGCTTGGGCGCTGCGCCTTCTGCGGGCTTCCTGCCACGAGGCTTGGGCGCGGTCTCGCTCTTACGCGCGGCGGGCTTGGGCGCGCCGGGCTTGGGGGCTGCGGCCTTGGGGGCTGCGGCCTTGGGGGCCGGAGCCTTCGGGGTGGGCGCCTGGGGGGCGGGGGCCGGGGCCTGCTCAGCCGGTGCCTTGGGGGCAGCGGGCTTCTTCGGGGCGGGCTTGGCCGCGCCGGGCTTAGGCGCCTTGGGGGCGGGCTTGGCGTCCGCCTTTTTGGTCTTGGGTGCCGCCGCGAACTTCTCGCGCATCTGCCGCACGACGGGCGGCTCGAGCGAGGACGAGGACGACTTGACGAATTCACCTGCTTCCTTCAGGTGACCCATCAGTTCTTTGCTGGTGATTCCGAGCTCTTTGGCGAGCTCGTGGACACGCAACTTTGCCACATTTCTCCATTCCGGAAGCGTCTCCGGTGTGGAGACGCCTTACTGATATTGCTGGCAGCTCATCGCTGGGTACTCATCGGGTGCCCATCAGCTTCCAACCCGCTTCCATTATCTCGGCGTTGATGGCGCGCGGCCATCATTGGGTGGTGATCATCTCCTCCACGTCTTCCCAGACGGCGTCCGTCACGGCGCCTGTTCGGAAGGCACGCGCGAGGGCTCGTCGGGTTCGGGCGCGTTGCACGCACCCCTGGTCGGGGTGGATCCACGCGCCTCGGCCTGGAAGAGTCGCCGTCCGGTCGAGGTGAATCTGTCCGTCCGGCGAGCGCACGATTCGCACGAGGGCGTCTCGGTGCGCGCGAGTCCCGCATCCGATGCAGGTGCGCCGGGGCCCTGTGGTGGGCTCGGGCGGCACGGGATACGACACAATCCCCTAGCTTAGTCGAGCTAGGGGATTGTTCGTCTCAGTTTCTATGAGCGACTTGTCACGTCGTCGGGGGTGGAGACGCGCGAGGCGGTCGCGTCGTCGCCGGTTTCCGTGTCGGCGTGGATGTCGATGTGATAGTTCGTCAGGCGCGCGGCGAGGCGGGCGTTTTGTCCTTCCTTGCCGATGGCGAGGGAGAGCTGGAAGTCGGGCACGATCGCGGTGGCCGTGCGGTTGTCGACGGAGTGGACGACCACGCGGGTGACGCGCGCCGGGGACAGCGAGTTGGCGACGAAGCGCGCCGGATCGTCGGAGTAGTCGACGATGTCGATCTTCTCTCCGCCCAGTTCGGCCATGACGGAACGCACACGCGCGCCCATGGGGCCGATGCAGGCGCCCTTGGCGTTGATGCCGTCGCGGGTGGCGGCCACGGCGATCTTCGTGCGGTGGCCGGCTTCGCGGGCGATGGCCTTGATCTTGACGAGGCCCTGCTGGATTTCGGGGACCTCGCGCTGGAAGAGTCCGGCGACCAGGTTGGGGTGGGTGCGCGACAAGGTGATGCGAGGACCGCGCTCGGTGCGCTCGACGCCCACGATGTAGGCGCGGATGCGGTCGCCGTGGCGGTAGGACTCGCCGGGGACCTTTTCGCCGTCGGGCAGGACGGCCTCGAAGTCGTCGGAAACCTGGACCATTGTGGGACGGCCGGGGCGAGGTGCCTGGACGGTGCCGGTGATGATCTGGCCTTCGCGGCCGGCGAAGTCGCCGAAGACACGCTGGTCGTCGGCGTCGCGCAGGCGCTGCATGATGACGGAGCGCGCCGTGGACTGGGCGATGCGGCCGAAGTTCTTGGGCGTGTCATCGAATTCACCGATGGGGTTGCCGTCTTCGTCCTCATCCATCGCCATGACGGTGACGCGACCGGTCTTCTTGTCGATTTCGATGCGGGCCTGGGAGATCGCTCCGGGCAGGTTGTGGTATGCCTTGAGCAGGGCCTCTTCGATGGCGTCGACGAGGGTTTCGAGGCTGACGCCCTTCTCGTTTTCCACCATCCGCAGAGCGGTCATATCGATTTCCATGGTCTCCTACTTCCCCGTTTCACAGTCGACGCGGGTGCGCGCCTTCCTCATGTCCTGATAGTCCATGGTAGTCGATTCATCGTCTTTGGTGGTCGTTGTGCTAGTCTCCCCCGCTGTTGGCGCAGATCCGAGAGTCGTGCGCGCGCCGAGAGGGGACGAGGCCGGGGCGGGGCGGGGCGGCCACGGCTTCGGGCACGCGCCCGGTTCCCCAGGGTGACAGGTCTGCGTCCCTGCGCTGCTAGAAACCGAATCAGGGGCCTTGCTCGAAGGAGCACCATCCCATCAGACAGTCATCGCTGGGGCCGCCGCGCATGGCACCACGCCAGGCACCCGGGTGATCGCATATCAAATGAGTCACACAAATGTGCCCGACTGCATGGCGCAGCCGGGCACATCACGATGAGAAGAGGACCTACTCCCCAGCCCCGAAGTCGACGCGAGCGCGCGCCTTCCTCATGTCCTGATAGGCGACGGCGGTTTCCTCACCGTCAACGTCGATCACCGCGCCGGTCTCGTCCGCGGAGACGACGCGGCCGGAGACGTAGCCTCCCGCTCGCAGCTTGATGCGCACGAGACGGCCGACCTGACGCAGCCAGTGACCAACCTTGGTGAGCTCACGCTCAGCTCCGGGAGTAGAGACTTCGAGCAGGTATTCGCCGTCGATGGGGTCGGCGGCGTCAAGAGCCTTCGACACGGCGCGAGACACATCCGCGAGGGTGTCCGAATCGACGCCGTCACCTCCGATCGGGGCGTCGACGATGACGCGCAGGAGGGGCATCGCGTCGGAGCGCGTGCGGGTCACCGAATCCAGTTCCAGGCCCGAGGCTGCGACCACGGGTGCCAGCAGTTCCTCAAGCGATGTGTCCGTCGTGGACGATCCCATAGGCGCCTATCTTTCTTTTCTTGAACGCGGGTCAGTTACCTATCCTACCCGGGGTGTGCGATGATGCGGGTGTGCGTTTCGCAAATCTGACTATGACTACACGCCGCTTACCGAGCCTCGTCGCTGCCGCAGCGGTGGCCCTCGCGCTGTCCGCATGCTCCGGGCAGGTGCAGCCGACCCTGTCGGGCTTTGCTGCCGCGCGCGACCAGGCTGCTCGTACGGAGGCAGCGGCGTCCGCGCGTGCTACCCAGCTCGCCGAGAATGCCACCGAGTGTGCGGCCTGTTCGACCGCCCTGCGTTCAGTCGCCTCGGCGTCGGACACCCGCCTACAAGCCCTCGGCGGACTGTGGGATCCGTGGGGCGGGCCCGCACCCGAGGGGAAGTCTTCACCCCCGGCTGTGTCCGAGGCCCCCACGGAGCTCGCCGCTTTCGTCTCGTGGCTGGCCCGCACGGCCACCCGCGACCTGGCGATCGCGGCCGATCCGAAGCTGACGAGCAGCGAGGATGCCCGCATCCTCGCGGCCTCGGCTCTGGGCCGCTACTCGAGCGCCGTCAGCGTGGCCAGCACCTACGGCATCAACCTGAACGCGGGCGCGACGCAAGCCGCCGCCATCAACGATCACGTCAATGCCTCCTCCCTGGATGGCGTCCAGACCTGGTCGATCGACGCATTCTCTGATTCGACGATTTCCACGACCTTCGCGCCCTCGGGCACGGACGTGGCGTCCTCACAGGAGCTGTCCGCGGCCGTAGCCCTGTGGGATTGCACGGCCTCCACGCTCCCCAAGGCACATGCCAGCGCGGACACCCTGAGCGTCGACGACACCTACAGCGTCTCGGGCGAACTGTTGACGCGTGCGCAGATTGCGCTGCAGGCGGGCGCAGCCGACACGCGCACGCCTCGCTGCGAGCTGCCCTACCTGGACGCGGCGACGCTGTCTACGAACCTGCTGGCCGCCGATACGGCTATGCTCGCCTCCGACTCCGAGGCCGTGCGCTCCGCCGGCCTGAGCGCGGCGCTCGTGGACATCGAGCAGTGGGCCCCTCACACGACCCTGCCCGCCCTCATCGGCACGAAATAACGCAGCCTGCGCTCCTGCGCCCGGCTGACGCTCCTGCGCCCGGCTGAAGAGACAACAGGGCCGCTCCCCCACCGGGGAGCGGCCCTGATTCTACGTGTGCGTAGCGTACCCGTTCATAGGCGAGCTGCGATATCGTCGCCGATCTGCGAGGTGGAACGCACCAGAGGCGCACCGGAGGCAGCGGCCTGCGCGCGCGCCGCCATGTCCGCATCGATGGCGGCACGCACGCGCGCAGCCTCATCCGCGAATCCCATGAAGTCAAGCATGAGCGCCACCGACGAGATCGTGGCGGTCGGGTCGGCCTTGCCCTGGCCGGCGATGTCGGGGGCCGAGCCGTGCACGGGCTCGAACATCGAGGGGTACTCGCGCGAGGGGTTCAGGTTGCCCGACGCGCTCAGTCCGATGCCGCCCGTCACAGCCCCGGCCTCGTCGGTGAGGATGTCACCAAAGAGGTTGTCCGTGACGATGACGTCGAAGCGCGCGGGGTCAGTGACCATGTAGATGGTGGCGGCGTCGATGTGGCAGTAGTCGATGGCCACGTCGGGGAATTCCTCCCCCACCTCGTCGACAATGCGGCGCCACATGTGTCCGGCGTTGACCAGCACGTTGTGCTTGTGGACCAGGGTCAGGTGTTTCTTGCGCGAGGCGGCCGCCTCGAAGGCGTAGCGCACGACGCGCTCCACGCCGTAGGCCGTGTTGACGCTGACTTCGGTCGCGATCTCGTGGGGGGTGCCCACGCGCACGGCGCCGCCGTTCCCGCAGTACAGGCCCTCGGTTCCTTCGCGCACGACGACGAAGTCGATGTCGCCGGGGTTGGCCAGGGGGCTGGGCACGCCCTCGTAGTACTTCGAGGGACGCAGGTTCACGTAGTGGTCGAGGGCGAAGCGCAGCTTGAGGAGCAGGCCGCGCTCGAGAACGCCGGAGGGCACAGACGGGTCGCCGACAGCACCCAGGAGGATGACGTCGTGGCGCTTAATGGCCTCGAGGTCCTCGTCGGTGAGCGTGTCGCCGGTTTCGTGCCAGCGCTGCGCTCCCAGGTCGAAGTGGGTGGTGGAGTAGTCGACGCCGCGATCGGCCAGGACTCGGTCGAGCACCTTCAGGCCTTCGGGAACGATTTCCTTGCCGATGCCGTCACCGGGAATTACTGCGATGTTCAGTGTCATGCGTCCATCTTCCCCCGCCCGCGCGCACCGGGTCGGGCCCATTCCAACCCGTGGTCTGTTTATGCAGTGACGTGCCCCATAGACGAGGCCGAGGCCGGGAGCGCGCTCACGCCCCAGGCCTCGGCCACGTCACGGATGGGTCAGACCCACGCCCCCGAGGAGGCGAAGTAGTACCAGCGTCCCGAGATCATCGTCCAGCCGGTGGCCATCTGGCCGTCCTCGCCAAAGTAGTACCAGGTGATACCGATGTTCTGCCAGCCTGTGGCCATCGCGCCCGAGGGGGCCAGGTAGTACCAGGCACCCGCGTACTGCCAGCCGGTGAGCATCTGGCCGGAGGCCGAGAAGAGGTACCAGGTGGGGCCGACCTGGACCCAGCCGGTCGCCATGGCACCGGTGGCGGGATCGATGTAGTACCAGGAGCCACCCGAGCCAACCCAGCCGCTGACGCGAGCGCCGTAGGCGTTGTAGTAGCTCCACACGCCGTCGGCGTTATCCCAGCCGGTGACCATGTATCCGTCAGCGCCGAAACGGTAGGTGGACTCGCCGATCGTGATGGTCTGGTTCATCGCGAAGGTGGAGTCCTCCAGCTGCCACTTCCAGCCCGACCCGGTGTTGACCCAGTGCGCGGGGGTCACCGCAGGCGTGGGATCCGGGGTGGGTTGCGGGTCCGGAGTCGGGTCCGGGGTGGGCTCCGGCGTCGGGGCGGGGTCCTCGCCCGGGTCGCTCAGGTACAGGTAGGCGGCGTCCACGCGCATGAACTCGATGTTCTTGTAGCCACCGGACTCGTAGAGCAGGCCCCACGTGCCGTCAGGCAGGGCGTGCAGGGTCGAGTAGGCCATGTCGCCGCTCTCGAAGACGACTCCGTCGTTCCAGGTGAAGCCGTCGTCGTAGGACACGCGAATCGTTCCGTTGGCGCGGGCCGAGGAGGAGTCAGCGTTGGAGAAGAGCAGGACGCGGGCGCGCGCGGAGCCCTCGGGGGCATCCGGGTAGGCGCGGATGATCGAGGCGTTGTTACGCGGGTCGGTCAGGTCCCAGTTGTGGCGGAAGGGGCCCCAGGTCTGGCCGCCGTCGTAGGAGATTGATTCGAGGCGCTGGCCGGCAGTGCCCTGTGTGCGCGAGTTGAGGAGCAGGCGCCCGTCGGAGAGCTCGACGACCTTGTTTTCGTCCGCGCTGCCTTCGGTGGGCTCGCCGGGCTTCCAGGTCGCGCCGTGGTCGTCTGAGTAGACGGAGACGGCCATGAGCGAGGTCGTGCCGGAGTTGGCGACGGCGTACTGCTGGATGAGGCGGCCGGCGTGGGCGCCATAGCGCAGCTGGATACCTTCACCGGAGGAAGCGAAGCGGGTGAACCACTGGCCCTCGTAGCCGGTCGTCACCTGGTCGGTGATGGTGCGGGGGTTTTCCCAGGTCATGCCGTTGTCGTGGGATTCGACGACGTGGGCGTGCAGGATATTGCGCGCGGCGGGGTCGGTGCCCAGGTGGGACTGGAAGAGGCCCACGTCGTAGGACTTGACCGAGAACATGAAGATCGTGCCGGTCGTGCGATCCACGACGAAGGAGGGGTCGGAGTAGCCGATCTTCGCGGCGCCGGGGGTGCCGGCCAGTGCGGTCATGATGGGTGTCCAGGACTTACCGCCGTCCTTGGAGATGCGGTAGACGATGGAGTTGGCCTGGGGCGCATCCTGGCAGGTGTCGGGGCGCCCGTCCCAGGCCGCGATAATCCAGCCGTTGGTGGCGGTGGTCAGCGCGGGGATGCGGTGGCAGTTGAAGCCGGCCAGGCCCGGGGAGGCCAGGCGAACCTTGTCGCCGATCGCGTAGTCCTGAGGCGTCTCGAGCGGGTCGGGCGCGACGGGGCGCGTGCCGGCAGCGACGGTGATCGGGTCGGTGGCGGCGACGAAGTCTCCGGCGATGACGTCGGTACCGTTGCGGTCACGGGTGGCGGCCCAGGTGGCGCTGGGGGTGAAGGTGCCGGCCGCAACGTCCTCGGCGGTCACGGTGTGTGTGGCCGAGGTGCAGGACTTGGTCGTGTGGGCGGCGAGGTTGTGCCAGCGGCAGTTGGGGGCGCCGGTCGTCAGGACTCCGCTCAGGTTCGAGGCCGTGGGGAAGACGGTGAGGGTGCTGTCCGTGTTGTTCGTGTAGGTGAAGGTCACGGTCACGACATCACCGGCGTAGACGGTGTCGCCGACTGTGTCGGTGCGCGTGGCGACAACGCTGATCGGGGCTGACTCGTCGTCAATTGCCGAGGCCGTGGTGACGGCTGCGTCGTCGGTGTCACTGGTGGGGGCGGCCAGAGAGGGGGCGGCGAGGCTCGCGCATAGCAGCGCGGCTCCCATGGCTGCCGCGAGGGCTCGCCCGTAGTGGCGGAGGGTCATCGTTGGTCTTTCCGGGGAGGGGTGTCAATCTGCGGTGAATGAGCTGTCACTCACCCTCCGCACGATTCATCATAGAAATATAGATGCAGACTAACCACTTATACAAGAAGGGTGTCACACGCTTCCCATCTTAATTACCACCAAACCACGCAGATGGAAGACAATCTGACACACCCCTACCCGCGCGACACAACCTCAGAAACTAACCGAGAATAAGACTCTTCCAGCCGATCGATGCACTCACGAATGTCATATCGCGCGCCAACCGCCACATAGCGACGCGCTTCGCGCGCACGCGCCGCACTCCCCCGTTCAACCCAGCTGTCAATCGCACGAGCGAGCGCACGAGCATCCCCGGCCTCGTACACACTGTCCTCGCTCAGGGCAAATTGACTGGTCGCCGTCAACGGACCGCGAGCAATGATGGGCACGACACCATATCGCAGCACCTCCAGGGCACTCAGCCCTTCAACTTCAATGCGCGCCGCATGCACATACAGGTCAGAGCTCGACACCTCACGGACGAGCTCATCCGCACTCAAGAAAGCAAAACGGACCGGATGAGCGATCACGTTGCTCCGCAAGAGACGCCGAGCCGAGGCACGCAGGGAGCGTTCAGTCGGACCACGCCCAGCAAGAGTCAGCTGAATCGAGCGCGCATGAGCACTATGGCGCAAAGCGCGCAGGATGGTCGCCTGGTCTTTTTCGCGCGAGAACCTCCCAACCGCGAGGATCCGAATGAGGCAAGATTCCCCCACCTGACGACCATCACCACCCACCGCCCCATCGAGCGGCACACCGTTTGACACAAGCAGAAGAGACGGGCGCACACGCAGCCGCAACACGCGGTCATACACGGACTGCGAGGGACATTGAATGAGGTCACAGCGATTGAAGATGAAGCACTTCCACACCTCGAGGATCACCCGATTCAGGAGGGGGCAACGGTCGAGATACACGGAAGCCGTCAGGTTTTCCGGATGAATGTGATAGGTCGCCAGAGCTGGCACTCCACGAGCGCGCGCACGCCGAGCAACGAAAGCCTGCAGCATAAACGGCTCTTCCAGATGCACCACGTCCGCCCAGTCGAGTGCCCGGTCAACCTGGCGACGATCCGAACGGGCAAAGGCGTAGCCCTGAGAGGCAATGAGCGGCGCCACAAGCGGGATACGAAGGTGCGGAAGCGGATAATCAGGCACACCAACACCACAATCATCACCATGACGCGGAGGAGCAGACAGCACGCGAACATCGTGCCCGCGCTCTCGCAACAGCGAGATCGTCCGGCGCGCGGAGGCAGCAAGCCCGTTACCGCGCGTATAGAGGTCATTGATGACGAACAGGATCTTGAGCCGGGTGGACACATCCGCCCCCTGAGCAGCCATACCCCGATTTTACCCAGGAGGCTGCGACGAGAACCATTGACGCAGACACAGACAACTCCGGCAGCCAATGCAAGACATCACAAAGAGTTGCTCAGAAAGTACTTACTAATAAACTGATGCTGTCAATCAGTCTTTCACAGCAAGGAATTACCGTGCGCCCCTCCCGTCGAACTCTGACACGCGTCACCTCGGCCGCCGTCGCCTCCCTCGTGATCGTTGCACCGATCTCCACCGTTTCGAACGCCTCTGCACTCTCCCCTGCCTCCCTTCCGTGGACGAACGGCTCCGACGAAGCGGCGGCGAACTAACCCTCGCGGGAACACAGTCGAACGTCACCCGCGCCTTTGAGCACAAAAGAGCCCCGACCTCGTCCCATATGCGTGGGAACGAGGCCGGGGCTTGGGTCTATCCGAAATGGACAGCGAGATCAGCGCGCGGCGCTGCCCTCGGTGTAGTCCGCATCGGAGTCGGTCCAACCGAAGGCCTTGCGCAGCTTCTGGCCGGTCTTCTCGATCGGGTGGGCCTCTTCCTCGGCGCGCAGCGCCTTGAACTCGAGAGCGCCGTTATCCTGGTCCGCAATGAACTTGCGGGCGAAGGTGCCGTCCTGAATGTCGGCCAGGACAGCCTTCATGGCCTCCTTGGAGGACTCGCCAATGACGCGCGGGCCGGAGACGTAGTCGCCGTACTCGGCGGTGTCGGAGCAGGACCAACGCTGCTTCGTGATGCCGCCCTCGTTAATGAGGTCGACGATCTGCTTCATCTCGTGGCAGACCTCGAAGTAGGCGATCTCAGGCTGGTAACCAGCCTCGACCAGGGTCTCAAAGCCGGCCTGGATCAGGTGGGAGACGCCACCGCACAGGACGGCCTGCTCGCCGAACAGGTCGGTCTCGGTCTCCTCGGTGAAGGTCGTCTTGATGACGCCGGCGCGGGTGCCGCCGATGCCCTTCGCATAGGACAGAGCCAGCTCCCAGGCCTTGCCGGAGGCATCCACCTCGACGGCGACGACGTCCGGGGTGCCCTTGCCCTGCACGTAGGTCTCGCGGACCTTGTGACCGGGGCCCTTGGGGGCGACCATGATGACGTCGTGGCCCTCGGGGACCTCGATGTAGCCGTAGCGGATGTTGAAGCCGTGTGCGAAGAGGAGGGCGGCGCCTTCCTTCAGGTTGGGGGCAATCTGCTCGGCGTAGACGTAGCGCTGGACCTGGTCGGGCAGCAGCACGGAGACGACGTCGCCCTCGGCGACGGCCTCGGCCACGTCCTTGACCTCCAGGCCGGCGGCCTCAGCCTTGGCCCAGGAGGACGAACCGGGGCGCAGGCCAACGACCACGTCAACTCCGGAATCCTTCAGGTTCAGCGCGTGCGCGTGACCCTGCGAACCGTAACCGATGATGGCGACCTTCTTGGACTGGATCAGCGACAGGTCTGCGCCGTCGTCGTAGATGATTTCTGCCATTTTCATTTCTCCTTCAGTTGATCCGTGATCGAGCGCGACCCGCGGCCGATGGCCACGGCGCCCGACTGGACGAGTTCGGTGACGCCGTAGGGCTCCAGGGCCCGCAGCAGCGCCTCCAGCTTGGATAGGGAGCCGATCGATTCGATGACGACCGACTCGGGTTGAACGTCGACGACGTGCGCGCGGAACAGGTCCACGATCTGCAGGACCGAGGTGCGACGGGTTTCGTCGGCCTGGACCTTCATGAGCAGCAGGCGCCGTTCGACGGAGTCTTCGGGTTCGAGCTCGACGACCTTGAGGACGTTGATGAGCTTGTTGAGTTGCTTCACGACCTGCTCGATGGGCGCGGAGTCTGCGTCCACGATGATGGTCATGCGGGAGATCTCGGGGTGTTCGGTCTCTCCCACTGCCAGCGACTTGATGTTAAAGGCACGACGGGCGAAAAGAGCGGCGACGCGGGTCAGCACGCCGGGCTTGTTTTCGACCAACACGGCCAGAGTGTGACGGTTCGTCATCAGTCTTCCACCTCCCAGTCGGGCGCCATGCCCTTGGCGTAACGAATCTCATCGTTGGAGACGCCCGCGGCGACCATCGGCCACACCATCGAGTCCTTGGAGACTCGGAAGTCAATGAGGACGGGGCGGTCATTGATCGACATGGCCCATTCGATGGCCTCGTCGACTTCGTCGATGGAGCGGACCGTGCGCGCGGCCATGCCGTACGCCTGGGCCAGCATCTCGAAGTTGGGGATCTGCTCGCCCTCGACCGGGTTGAGCGTCGTGTTCGAGTAGCGCTTGCCGAAGAAGAGCGACTGCCACTGGCGCACCATGCCCAGCACGGAATTGTTGATGAGGGCGACCTTGATCGGGATGTTGTTGATCGTGCAGGTGGCCAGCTCCTGGTTGGTCATCTGGAAGGAGCCGTCGCCGTCGATCGCCCACACGACCTTGTCGGGGGCGCCGACCTGGGCGCCCATGGCCGAGGGGATGCAGTAGCCCATCGTGCCCGCACCGGAGGAGGAGATGAAGCTGCGCGGGTTGTCCAGCGTGATGAACTGCGATGCCCACATCTGGTGCTGGCCGACGCCGGTGACGTAGATCGCGTCGGGGCCGACCTTGTCGGAAAGCTTCTTGAGAACTTCCTGGGGAGCCATCATCCCGTCTTCGGGCGCGGCCCAGCCAATCGGGTACTTGGAACGCAGGCGGTCCAGGTAGCGCCACCAGCCGGAGATGTCCTCGGTGCCCTCCGACGAGGCCTGGGCGATTTCTGCGGTGAGGATCGGCAGGGCGGTCGCCAGGTCCGCGACGATCGGAATGTCCGCGTAGCGGTTCTTCGAGATCTCAGCGGCGTCGATGTCGATGTGCACGACGGTGGCGCGCGGCGCGAAAGAATCCAGGCGGCCGGTGACGCGGTCATCGAAACGAGCGCCGAGGGCCACGATCAGGTCAGCGCGCTGCAGGGCGCCGACGGCCGCGACCGTACCGTGCATGCCGGGCATGCCCAGGTTGTGACGATCCGAGTCGGGGAAGGCCCCGCGAGCGGTCAGGGTGGTGACAACGGGGGCGTTCGTGACCTCGACCAGGTCGGCCAGGGCCTGCGTCGCGCCACCGCGCACAACGCCGCCGCCGACGTAGAGCACGGGGGCCTGGGCCTCGACGATCGCGCGGGCCGCGGCACGCACCTGCTTCATGTTCGGACGGTCGGCAACCTTGTAGCCGGGCAGGTCCAGGGCCGGGGGCCAGGAGAAGTCCATCTCTGCTACCTGCGCGGACTTAGTGACGTCCACGAGCACGGGGCCGGGGCGGCCGGTGCCAGCCAGATGGAAGGCCTCAGCGAGGCGGGCGGGAATGTCCTGAGGGTCGGTGACCAGGAAAGAGTGCTTCGTAATCGGCATGGACGCGCCAACGACGTCCGCTTCCTGGAAGGCATCGGTGCCGATCAGGGAAGCGCCAACCTGACCGGAGATCACAACGATCGGCACGGAGTCCATGCAGGCGTCGCCCAGGGCGGTCAGCACGTTCGTCGCGCCGGGGCCGGAGGTAACCAGCGCGCAGCCGACCTTGCCGGTGGCAAGCGCATAACCCTCGGCAGCGTGGCCCGCTCCCTGCTCATGTCGAACCAAAATGTGACGAATTGCCGTCGACGCCATCAGGGGGTCGTAGGTCGGCAGAATTGCGCCGCCGGGCATACCGAACACGTCGGTCACGCCCAGGGCCTCGAGGCTCGCCACAATAGCCTCGGCTCCGGTCATTCGGGTGGTGGTACTCGCGTCGCTCACCATTCGTCCTCTCAATCGTTGGGACCGTCTCAAAGAAAAACCCCCGTCAATTCCGCGCATTGGCGCGGATGCGGGGAATAGGCGTGCGATCCATCCTCTCGTTACGCGGCAGGCATCGCACGCCCGGGTACCAGGACCAGGGCGCGGATTCCAATCTCACGAACGTCGAGCATGCTAATACCGTAACTCGACACCGCCAAGCGCTCTTGACTATCTCATTGTGCGGACCTTCCGTATGCCCGCTCCATCTAGGACGATGGACTGAGAGACACAGCACCTGAAACTGGTTTAATTGATTCGTAGCACACACCATCAATACACGCACGGAGATTACATCGTGGTCAAGGTCTTCGAGATACTGCACGAGCAGCCAGTGCTGTTCCTGTTCCTCCTTATCGGCATCGGCATGGCCTTCGGCAAAGTCAAGATCAAGGGCATCGGCTTGGGCGCCGCTGCCGTTCTCTTTTTCGCCATCGTCATGGCAGCCTGGTCCCAGTCCAACGGGATCGAACTGCAGGTGACCAAGCAGCTGGGCACGCTGGGCCTGACGCTCTTTACCTTTGCGATCGGCATTAATTCTGGTGCTTCCTTCTTCCACAACCTCAAGACGGCAGTCGGCCCGATCCTGGCGATGGTCGCCTTCTACGGCATTGCCGCCACGCTGGGCTTGTACGTCGGCAAGGCCATGGGCATGTCCGTGCCCCTGATCGCCGGTACCTTCGCGGGCGCCGTGACGAACACCCCTGCCCTGGCTGCCGCCGGCGAGGCCAGCGGTGACCCCGCGACGGCCACGGTCGGCTACTCGATCGCCTACCTCTTCGGCGTCATCGGCATGCTCGCTGCTTCCATGGCAGCCCTCCACTACGGCCGCAATGACAAGGACGCTCCCTCTCCCCTGTCAAACCGCACGATTCGCGTGGAGCGCGACGACCACCCCTTTGTTGGTGACATCTACGAGAAGCTCGGCGAGAAGGTGTCCTTCTCCCGTCTGCGCCGCGGCGAGACCGGCCCGATCACCCGTCCGCAGATGTCCGACACCCTTGATCCCGGCGACCTCGTGACCGTCGTCGGCCCCCGCGAGCTCGTCGCCCGCGCTGCTACCGAACTGGGCCACGCGTCGTCCCATTCGCTCATGCAGGACCGCACCTACCTGGACTTCCGCCGCATGACGATCTCCAACCCCAAGGTCTCCGGCCGAACGGTGGCCTCCCTGGGTCTGGCCAAGCAGTTCTCCGCGACAATCTCCCGCGTGCGCCGCGGCGACGTCGACATGGTCGCCGAGCCCGGCCTCGTCCTCCAGGAGGGTGACCGCGTACGCGTCGTCGCCCCCACCTCGAAGATGGCTGAGATCACCAAGTTCTTTGGTGACTCCTCGCATGGCCTCACCGACCTCAACCCGATCGCCCTGGGCCTGGGCATGGCCATTGGCATTGCAATCGGCGAGCTGCCGATCTTGACCCCATCCGGCGACTACTTCTCGATCGGCTCCGCCGCCGGCACCCTCATCGTCGGCCTCATCTTCGGCCGCCTGGGCCGTATCGGCCCCATCGCGACGGCCCTGCCCTTCACCACCTGCCAGGTTATCGCCGAGCTCGGCCTGCTGATCTTCCTCGCCCAGGCGGGCGCGAAGGCTGGCGGCCAGATCCTCGAGGCCTTCACCTCAGGCGCGTGGGTCAACATCTTCATCCTCGGCGCGATCATCACGTCGACCATGGCTATCGGCTTGTACATCACCATGCGATGGGTGTTCAAGATGGGCGGCACGAAGCTCGCCGGCCTACTCGGCGGCGCGCAGACGCAGCCCGCGGTTCTGGCCTTCGCGAACGGCCGGACCAACTCCGATCCGCGTGTGGCGCTGGGCTACGCCCTGGTCTACCCGGTCGCCATGGTCGGAAAGATCGTCGTCGCTCAGATCCTGGGCGGCATGTAGAGACGTTGGCAGCGGGGTCACCTCCACACCACCCAAAGACCCTGCAGCCTTGCGAACGGGCGGGGATCCCCCCCATCCTCCCCCGCCCGTGCGAATGGGGCCGACCTGCACAGGTCGGCCCCATTCGTGTGCCTCCTTGTCGTCCCCTCAAACCATCAAGGCCACCGCAAAGCTCTCAAGGGCGCGCGGCCTGCGGTACCCGTAGGCGACGCCGGGGTCAGGTAATCAAAAAGCCAACACGCGGCCTGCGAGGCCTGACTGCACCGCCCCACCTGGTTGGAGATAGACACGGCGCTTGTGAGGCCTGGCTGCGGTGCCCGTGGGCGGTGGCGGGGCCTGGCCGGGCTTCGAGATCGACCACTCCGAGCCGTCAGGCTCGCGTGTGGCGATCTCGCGGGCGGGCCGCCGCCCACGGGCACACAAATCAGCCCGGCCGGGGGCCGCTGCTCGCGCTACAGCCGTAAACCTGGTGGGGCACAGCCAGGCGTAAACCTGGCGGGGCACGGACACGCGACGAGGCCGCGACCGGTTTCCCGGCCACGGCCTCGTCGATGAATGAGCGTCAGCGTGAAATCAGCGCGACGAGCACTCGAGCGGTCACAGCCGCCACGCACACGATCGCGATGTTGCGTCCGACGGCGCGAATCTCGTCGCGGTCGATCTCGTACTCAACCTCGAACGACGGCGGCTTCAGGCTTGCTTCAATCTCGAACTTCATGCGTTCTCCTCCTCGTACTCCCACAGGTTCGGGACTCGTTCTTGCTTTTCGACGAGCCAGTTCTTATCCGTCAGCATACGGGAGAGCGCGAGGCCCATGCCGATCGCGACGATCGTGAACATGACCGTGAAGAGCGCGGCGAGCGCGTCGTCGATCTGCTGGTTGTTCAGGTAGGTCAGAGCACGATAGAGCGGCACACCGGGGATCATGATGACGACAGCAGGCACGGACAGGGTCACGCGCGAGAAGCGCGTCCTGCGGGCCACGAAGACGGCGAGAAGGCCAGCTGCGAGCGCGGCGAGGCCGACGGCAGCAGGGGCAGGAACGCCAAGTTCCAGGTGCAGGGCGATGCGAGCAGTGTTGATAACGGCACCGATGAGTGCGGCCGTCGCACACACGCGTTGCGGTGAATTGAAGAGCATCGCAAACCCGTACGCTGCAACGAAGCTGGCGAGGAAGCGCAGAATGTAGTGCAGCCATGGAACGAGCGAAACGCCATACTCAGGCGTCACCGACCAACCGAAGACAGCCGAGATCGCCCAGACAGCCACACCCGCTGACATGACGAGCATCGTCACGTACACGAGGCGACCGACTCCGCCTTGGAAGTCTTGTCGCACCAAATCGATCAAGCCAGTCACCAGCGGGAAGCCAGGGACCAGGAAGAGCAGCGCGGAAATAAAGCCGGCCTGGTGCGTCGATTCAATACCGAGGAATTGCTGAGCCGGTGCGACCAACAAAATGTAGATCATCGCGGCGAGAGCACCACAGGCCATCCACACGCCGAAGTGGTTCATGTGGCGGACGAGCATCTGGCGGCGCAGCGCTTGTCCGAAGAACGAGGCGACGGCGACAGCAGAGCACTCGACCCATCCCCCGCCATTGAGGAATGCGAACGCCGCACAGGCGAGGCCTGAGGCAAGCGCGTTGGAGAACCAGTCGTAGAGGCCGGGCACGCGTGCGATCTTGTCGAGCTCGTCGGACACGTCCTCGACGCGCGCAGACTTGCCGTTGAGGGAGGCAACGTAGTTGTTGATGCGGTCGATCTTGTCGGCGTTGACACCCATGAGGCGTTGCTCGGCCAGCTCAGTGCGGAACGTGCCGTGTGCGTACGCCGTCGTGATGATCTCCGTGTAAGTGACCTGAGCGCGGTGCTCAGAAATGCCGACGGCGCGCGCGACGTCCGCCATGGATTTCTTCACGCGATAGGCGCTCGCCCCGAAAGAGAGCAGCATCTGTCCGAGCCGCAGAACGACCTGAGATTGGTGGGCAAGGCGGTCATGCGCCGCCATACGTTGGGCGAGGACCTCATCTTTGCCACCGTGGTGGTGAGGCCCGAGCGGGTGTGCAGAAGTGACCATAGGTATAGCATCGCACGCAAGTCGGCCAAACGTGGGCGACATTGGTCCGTGACGTGTGGTTTTTCATCTACTGGACGTCAGGCGTGCAACCGCGGGGCGAACCCGGGCGTTCCGTCTGTCCGGTAAAAGAACCTCGGAGAGTGACATCAGGAAAGAAAGCATTCGGCAAGGCAGAGATAGCATTCGGCAA